>NZ_JBWPJO010000006.1:0-181639 GCF_056583835.1 Pauljensenia sp. C0254C2 | reverse complement strand
CCCCGCGACACGCCCACCCCATACACACATTTCGGGCATTAACCCAGCATGCCGCTGTCGGGAACAGCGAATGGGCAAATAAAAACGTGTGCCGAGTCCAGCTGACTGTTGCCAGCCGCACTCGGCACACGCCCAAGAACTGTCTGCCTTATCCCTTTACAGCGCCTGCAGCCAGGCCCGCCCGCCAGTAGCGCTGCAAGGCAAGGAAGAGGACGATCAACGGGATAACGCCCAGAAGTGCTCCCAGCATGACCGCACCCTTTTGAGGTGCGAAGTAGCTCATCATGCCGTACAGGCCAAGGGTCACTGGTTTGATCTCCGGGGATGAGACCATCATCAACGGCAGCAGGAAGTTGTTCCATGTCTGCACGAAGATAAACAGGAAGATCGTGACCATCGCGGGGCCGAGGAGACGCAGGACAACTGTGAAGAAGATACGTACCTCTCCGGCTCCGTCAATGCGTGCCGCCTCCAGCAGCTCGGTCGGCACTGATGTGGACGAATACACCATGCCGAGGAACACACCAAACGGTGAGACCCAGCTTGGAATAATGATCGCCAGCATGGTGTTGGTCAGACCAAGAGAGTGGAACACGATGTACAGCGGAACTGTCAGCAGTGCTATCGGGATCAGCATACCTGCCATGATGGTTCCGAGTACGATTTTCTTTCCCGCGAAGTTGAACTTGGACAGTGCGTAGCCGCACGCCACTGAAATCAGTGTGCCGATGACGCCGGCAACGGTTGAATACAGCAGTGAGTTGCCAACCCAGCGCCAGAAGAGGCCACCAGTCCATTCGTTGAGCTTGTAGTAATTTTCCGCCAGGTTCATGCGTGCGAACCAGAAGCCGTTCGAGGAGGCAAGGTCAGCGTTGGTTTTTGTGGATGAGAAGATGACCCACACGATCGGGATCAGGAAATAGATCAGCGCACCGATCAAAACAACAGCTGTGATGACGCGTGCAAATGTGGACGGTGCCAGCGACCGTGGAGGTTCGGGTCGGCTGCTTTCACGGCGTGCGGCTGGCTTACGGAATTTTGCGCTCCATGGACGAGTGTGCGTTGCGATGCTCATCGGCTGACCTTCCGTTGGACCAATGCGTAGATTGCGGCAAGAACACCCGCAATGATCGCCATCACTATTGACACGGCGGAAGCCGGGCCGTCACCGGATGGTGAAAGTGTTCCCATCATGGTGTTGTAGGACATCATCATCGGCGTGTAGTCCTTACCCATCCAAGTGTTGACTGTTTCCATTACTGTAGGTTCGTTGAACAGCTGGATCGTGCCGATGATCGACAGAAGAACGGACAGCAGCAACGCGCCTCTGACCATGGGGACCTTGATATGTCGGACAACTTTCCAGCCGTTCGCACCGTCAATGTAAGCCGCATCGTACAGGTCGTGAGGAATTGACTGAAGCGCGGCCATGAAGATCAGCATGTTGTAGCCCGTGTACGTCCATGTCGTCATATTCGCCATCGACGCGAGGATGATGTTCTTCGACATGAAGTCAATGCTGATGCCAATTGATGCCAGCCCTTTAACAATCGGGGAAATCTCGGGGGTGTACAGGTACAGCCACACCATGGCAGCAACAATTCCAGGAATAGCGAACGGAAGGAAGTAGCCGAGTCGGTAAACGGTGACGTGGCGAGTCAGGAATGAGTCGAGCAGAAGCGCCAACCCCAAAGCAGCCAGTGTCATGACGGGGATCTGGAAGAGCGCGTAAATGAGAACGCGTCCGACACCTGCCCAAAAGCGCGGATTTCCCAGCACTTCCTGATAGTTCAGGAATCCGACGAACTGTTCAGTACTTTCGCCGCCGCCAAATAGCCCGCCTCCTTTGGGAACCAGTTTGAAGAAGGACTTGTACAAGGACACGAAGATAGGAATCAGGAAGACGAGGACGAATGACAGGAAGAACGGGAGCGCGAAGCCCCAGCCTGCAATTGATTCCCTCCGGGCGCGCCTGTTCGATCCGCGGCGTGGCGTGGCGTGAATGGATGATGTTCTCGGTGAGTCCTGTCTCACCGTTGTCCCTGTCATACCTCTACTGCTCCTTTGAATCATCTACGGCAGGCGCGCTGAGCATATGCGCTGTATGTTCGTGGCGTATACAGTGATCAGTCGGCCAGAACGCCTGCATATCTGTTCTGGCCGACTGATCATCGTGATAGCTATTCGGCAACCGGCAGACCGTTGTCCTTCAATGTCTTAATTGAAGTCTCCTGCGCTGCCTTGTAGACGTCAGCAACTTTTCCTGAGCCGTCTGCAGCGCCTGCCGCAGCTTCCTGCATCTTCGGCACCACAGCCGAGAAATAGGGCATGAAGCTGAAATTAGGCGCCATTGCTTCGTTGGCCTTTGCGAGTTCAGCGAAGACATCCTGACCACCGTAGAAGCTCATCACAGCTTCCGGTGTCTTCATTTCGCCAAGCGCGGCCACGACTAGGCCTTGGGAAACGAGGTCATCGATCTGAGTGTTGAACCAGTCGTTGAATTCCATGGCCTGTTCGGGGTACTCGCATCCCTTCATGACTGCCGTACCGGACCCACCGTCAGGTCCGGTCAGTGCGCCTGCACCATAATCGGGGAGCTGAGCGACAGCCCATTTGCCTTCATTGTCGGTGCCCTTCATGGTGTCCATGAGCAGAGGAGCTTCCCAGCTGGCGCCGACAGTGCCAATGAGCTTTCCTTCGACAAGAGCCTGGGCGAATGCGTCGCCCCAGCGCTCGAGAGGCAGCGTGGTCTTGTCGTCGAGCATCTTCTGCCAGAAGTCGGCAACGACTGCGGACTTGTCTGAGTCTGCGTTGACCTTCCACTGGTCATTTTCTGGTGTATACCACTCACCACCAGCTGCAGCGGCCTGAGCGCTGTACCAGTGTGCTTCGTCAGGCAGGAATGCTGAGATGTACTTGCCGGCTTCAGCAGCCTTCGCAGCTGCAGCCTGAAACTCTTCGAGGTTCGTCGGAACATCGATGCCGAGCTCTTCAAATGCAGCCTTGTTGTAGTAGTAGACCAGCGGGCCGGTATCCTGCGGCAGGCCAACGGTCACGTCGCCGACCTTCATCAGGTTGAAGACGCTGGAGTAGTGATCTTTGTACTGATCCGCCAGCTCGGTCACGTCCTCGACCAAGCCTTTGACATACATTTCGGGGACTTCGGCGTATCCGAGCATCGCCAGGCAGGGGCCCGAGTTAGCCTTGATATCCGTTTCAAGTTTCTTGATCATTTCGTGTGCGGCACCATCGAACTTCGTTGTGGTGACGTGAATATCAGGATGCTCCGCGTTCCAGCGGTCAGCAATTTCCTGTACCTTCACCATGCCGTCGCCGTCAGGCAGACGGTGCATGTAAGCAATCTCCACTTTTCCGCCGTCACCAGCCGGAGCGGCCGTTGACTGATCGCCAGATGCGGAATTCGACTCACCGCCGTCGCCATTGGAGCATGCTGCAAGTCCCATCATGCTGAGGGATGCCACCGCTCCGAGAGCGGTCACCTTCTTCAGTGAATTGGCCATCGTGTTGTCTCTCCTTCGAGCTTGAATGTCTGAGGCTCTTGACGCAAACCTCAAGTTCACATAAATAGTACCCGTGCCACATGGATCTTTGCCAAACCGATCCTCGTGACACGTAACATTCGTTAACGATCTGTGACACATCGCCGCGTCATCAGTACCACTCCTCCGGCGCAGCCGAGAAGAGCCCCAAACAGCGCCAACGCGCCATTTCCACCGGTTCTTGCAATGAATGTGCGGCCTTCGTGTGAATGGCTGGCGTCGCCATCAGGTTCCACTGTGGGACGTTGGCCTGTTCCCGGTTGAGCAGCCTGGTCACCTTGATTACCGCCATTTTCTCCCGGATTCTCGCCATTGTGAGAATTTTCATCACTTTCCGGATTATTTCCGCTTTGGGGCTCTTCGCAGACTTCGTTCAGCGGATAGGCATAAGCTTCGAGCGCTGCCACGGCGACTACCGGCTGAGCCCACACCTGACTCTTGAGGGTCAGGCGGATAAATCGTCCTGTTGTTTCCGGCAATTCAATAAGCTGCCATGAGGTACCTTCGACAAATTCACCTGAGAACAGTGGCTTCGTCCAGTTTTCTCCATCAACGCTGGTCGCGACTTCAAAGTGGCGAGCCTGGCCGTTCATGCCGATTTGACGAGGCCAGTAGTTCAGTGCCGTGATGCGCCTGACTTCTCCAAGGTCGACGGTCACCCAGTGCGGGAAAGGGAGGATTTCTGGCTGCCATTGCGAGTGCCACAGTTTTTCGGGGTCAAGATTGAGCACATTCTCCGGCAGTCCGTCCCAGTTCGAATCGGAGGCTGACGCTTTGAGCGGGACGAACGTGTAGCGGAAACTTGCCCCTGCCTGCGTGCTGTGTTCGTCTGCCCCATCGTTCCAACTCACGGTTGCCAGAACTTGTGTCTGACCGAAGTCAGCACACCGTGGAGACATCACAAGTGGCACCTCAACGCTCTGGCCGTCTTCAATGGTTTCCGGAATGGCGCCTGTTGATTCGACTGTCCACTTTGGTGTTTCCTCAACGGTGAGCTTCACGTTGGTCACTGTTGCGCCGCTGTTATTGGTCAGCACAGCTGTGATGGCTGCTGATTCACCGTAGTGAACACGCGGTTCGTCAAAGTTCAGAGCTAAACCGAAAGCTCCAACGATCTTCCAGCGGGCCTGCGTTTTGTCATAAGGGAGCTGCGCACCGCGAGCATCCTTGTCAGCCATCAGCATCATTGACGCCGCGTTCATCACCACCGCGTTGTTGTGGTCATTGCTGATTTGCCACTTTTGTCGTGACGTATCACTGCACGCGGCCAGAGCCAGTGATCCGCCCTCGTCAGCTGGAACCTGGAGGCGTGTGGGCTCACCTGCCAGGTCAAGGCACTTGCCGGTCACGGAGTCTCTGATCGTAAAGTAGCCGTCATCAGTTTGCTGCACGTTCCACACATACTGGTTCTGAGTCAAATGCGCTGACTTGTCATCAGCGACATTCAGGTATCGCCCATTGTCTACCAGTTCGATCGTGTAATTCCCATCGCGCAGCGTGGGTTCCGTGGGTGGTATCCACTTTGCTGAATGCCCCAGTGTGTCGATCAGCGTCTTGAACTCGTCCCATGTATCCAGTTCGTATGCGTCTGACCACGTAATCTGTGCGACGTAGCGCAGCGGATCATTCTGGAGCCGTTCGACCTGGTTCTGAGTCTCGGCAGCGCTGTTATCCGGCCACAGGCTCATCTTTGCGCCCAGAACGTTGGGATGAGGCGCGCCCAATTCCCCGACCTTTTCGTCCTTGTCGAAGTTCGCTACGCTGAAGCGTTCGCCATAGAGCCTGGGGGTGTCGATTTTCAGCGAGCCGCGCGTCTGATAGAGCGCCACATTCGCATTCATGACCTGATGACCGCTGTCCACCAGGTTCTGTGCTTTTCGGTCCTTGGCCAGCCAGTGTTCCACAATAATGTCGGTGTCAAGAGCCTGAGTTCCGGTCTCAAGCGGGTAGCCGTCATTCCAGATTCGCAGCGTCTTTCCGTATGCGTCCTTGACGTAATCGTTGACACGGTTGACAAAATCCACATATGCATCGCGCGGAATTGCGGACTGACCCCACTTGTTCTTCGCATACTGCGCCATCTGCGGGAAGTCTTCGTATCGTCCCCAGATGTATTCATCTGCTCCCATGTGCCAGTACTGTGAGGTGAACAGCTTCATGTACTCGTCGATCAGGCTGGTGTAGAAGTCGAATGCTTCAGGCGTGGTGATATCCAAGTCGCCCTCGTATTTCTTGCCGTGCCTGTCGGATAGCTGCAGGTCCGGATAGTTTCTGATCCACGGTTCCATGTGTCCGGGCGAGTTGATCTCGGGAATCACGTCGATTCCTCGTTCGGCCGCATAATCCAGAATGTGGTGAACCTGGTCGGGCGTGTAGTACCCCCATTCGCTTGATTTCGGGTAGTTTTCGTTGGGGATCTTCACTTCCAGCAGCACCTGGTTCAGCTTGAAGTAGGCCATGTCGTCGAGGAGACGCTCGATGTAGTCCATCGACAGGTAGAGCCAGTTCGCTGAGAGGGTCACGCCGCGCTCAGCGTAAGCGGGCTGGTCGTCGACTTGCCCACGCGGGACGGTGAGCTGCTGGGAGAAGATCTGCGCGACGGTTTGGCTGCCGTACAGTGCTCCAATTGACGAGGGCGACGCGATGCGCACCGAATCATCAATCGTCAATCGGTAACCTTGCGCTCCCAAGTTGTTCAGGCTGACGTCCTGCATGATCGCAATGTCGCCGGATTCGGCCTGTTCGATCGGAACGATTTCATGAGAGCTTCCTGTGGCGCGGTCAAGTTCGCTTTTCAACGCGCTGGCAGCCAGTTTGGAGTTATCATCAGCCGCAATCTTCGCGGTGGCGCCAAGCGTAAACGTCGTGTCCTGGAGCGTCCATTGTCCGGTCAGCGAAGGAATGACATGTGGCATAGCGACTGCTTCGGCGACTGCCTCGGAAGCTGTTGCGGCACTGTCAGCCGAGTCTGCTGCATACGCAGCGTCTCCACCTCCCACGCCGAGGGCAAAGCACACGACTGCTGCAATGCCGAGAACGCATTTATACCTAAAGCGATTATTCGTCATATTCTTCTCCAATGCATTCATCGTTGAATGGCATCGAGACTAACATCATGCTGTCGCTTTGTCTGCCGGTCAGGGCAGTAGTTTGATACGTCTTGACCGAGTCAGCATGGCTGTCCATTGTCGGTTTTGGACTCAGCTCTTTGTCAGTGTAAGAGACGGATCCTTGACGACATATGCCTCGCCTCCCGCATAGTCAGTGAAGACCGCATATCCGAACTCAGCATCGAGTGAGTAAAAGGCCGATTGCCATCGTCCTGTTTCCCCATTCATCAGTCCTGTCGAGCAATTCTGGCCTTCGATAAAGCCTGGCTGATCAACCATCTTCATCTCATTTCCATTGATGTCGTAAGCGGCCAAGTTGAACTGATAAGGACCATGACATTCTTTGTCTACGGTTTCACTTGTCGTATTAGTCCACATGATGTCGAAGTACCACAAGCGCTGCCCCTCCGGAGGGACAAAACTTGGCTCGTAGTCGGGAAAAGCAGAGTTAATCATGTCTCTCTGCTCGATGGTCACCACGGTGAACGTCGCGGAAGGCAGAACAATCTCCTCTCCGACGGTGTAGGTGTCGACCATTTGCTCGGCGGGTTCGGGTTTCGAAGGCATCGACTGCTGTGTTGGTATAGAGGACTGTTCGGCCGTTGTTGTCGCGGTAGTCCCGCTCTCTTTTATCGCCTCATCTGTCGAATTCGCTCCGCATGCACTGAGTGCGAGGGATGCTGAAAGTGCGAGGGATGCTACGAGCCGAGCTCGCTTGTGAATAAGAGTATGCACGTACTCATATTACGGCACGTCTGGCAACAGCACTCTCTCGCATCTCTGCTCGCCATCTCGCCCAGCGCTCTGGAGGTACGAAGACGTCCGGGTTCCGAGCATCGTTCGTTGTACAGTAAGTAGTGCTCGCGGTCCCCTTGCGCTTCTTCCGATCAAAGTATCTGACAGCCCCCTCAGACCGCTGGTAAGACAAGCTGCAAGCTTCGACCTGAGTCTCTACAAAATCGTGCAACAAATCTCAGTGGAAGAGCACCCACTCATCGAAGTCATTAGTCAACGGAAGGCCACTGCAGTCCAGCGAAAAGGACTGATCCTCATTTTACGGGAGCACCTATGGGCAGCGAGTCGCTCCACCCTCAGGAACGATTTCGCCGCAGCCCGTAATGCCCCTCACCAGTTTCTACCAATAATTGCTCTCGTCTCCGCAGGGAAATTTCTCGCAGCTATCGCGGATCTTTCCCCGAACTCAATTAGATAGCGACACGCAACACGTTGCGTAGCTCGTCGCAGGGCTGGCACTCCCCCACAAACTTGAAACTAAGATAGCAACTCAGGCAGACGATTCTCACGCAGCGCCTCTTTGATGCGTATTGACATAGGAATCTCCAACACGCTTCTTAAGCAGACGGTGATTGCCTACCGTATGGACAATCTCCGCGCTCAAGAGAGCAAAACAGTCTTCCCGTGCCCCCGAGACGATTCGAACGTCCGACACCCGCTTTAGGAGAGCGGTGCTCTATCCCCTGAGCTACGAGGGCAGTGCGCCAAGGCGCAAGGAATAGAGTATCACCCTCGTTTTGGTTCACCACATCGCGGCCGCATGCGACTTAGGGCGTCTCAGCTATCTTGCCGCGCTCAGCACTGGCTAGCACACTACCGCCATCTGTATTGAGACGCTCGGAACTGACCAGCGGCACGCTAGGTACCGTGCGCCGCTCCGAACTGACTAGCGGCGCTCCCAAGTGCCTTGCGGCGCGGGTGAGTCATCTGTGCGTTCAGAGGGGACGATCATGACCGGGCAGGTTGAATGGCCCAGAACCGTCTGAGAAGTCGATCCCAGCAAGACCCCTGCAAACCCACCGCGCCCACGTGTTCCCACAACCACTAAGTCAACGGCTGTTGAGAACTCGATGAGAAGCGACGCGGGCGATCCGTCCAACGCGTGACGCGCCACATGGATGTCACGGCCAGCCAGCGCAGAATCAATCGCCATGTTCAGTCCCTGACGCACGTCGGCCAGCAGCGCTTCGCGGTCAATTGACGTCGGCATCCACGCCATCATCGAGTTGCCCTGCGCGATCGGTACCGCCGAAATTGCCGTCAGTTCAGCATCCCACACTTCAGCTTCATCAATGGAGCGCTTCAAGGCGGCAGAGGCAACCTCGGAGCCATCACTGCCGACCACGATTCGCTCCACAGGGGTGAACGACTTGCCGCTGGTATGGCGCGGCACGACAACCACAGGGCACTTCGCGTGAGCCGGCAAGGCGCTGGAAACTGTTCCCAGCAGCCGATCGGCAAACCCGCCACCGCCGCGCGACCCGACAACGATCATGTCCACTTCTTTGGACATGTCAACCAGGACGCCTGCAGGATCCCCCGGCTCAATCGAACTGGAAACGTGGATGTCTCCCTGCTTCTTCGCATGTTCGACAGCTTCATCGACGACAGTTTGCGCCCCACGCTTGAGAGCTTCGTCGTCCAGCATGGCGTACCCGCCGTCGAGGGCGGCCGCAGAATACGAGGCAAGCGCATAGGTACAGATCACATGGACTCGCGCACCCGTTCGAACCGCGCGGTCACTCGCCCACTTCACAGCAGCAAGAGACTCAGTGGAACCATCCGTTCCGACGAGGATAACTTCCTTGGACCCCATATTGTCCTCCTTCATGAAGTGTTACCACCATTGTGCCTTGAAGTTGGCCTTTGTGGGGCGAATAGAGATCGAAACGGCGTAAAACGATTCCTGCTCGCATGAAAACGTGGGCCTCACCTTACGGTGAGACCCACGCGTGACAATCAGGTCAGAGCCCGCATCCAAGGAGCCCTGCCGCCTTGCTGAGGTCAGTGAGCGACGCGGATGAACTCGTAGCTTCCCCACAGACCCTGGACCTTGGTCACGGATCCAGGTGTGGTGGCTTCGATAACCATTCCGTTTCCGGCGTAGATGCCGACGTGGCCGTATGCGTGCCACACGAGGTCACCAGGCTGAGCTTCCGATGCAGGAACCGACACGCCGGCCGCTCCCTGCGCTCCGGAGGTGCGGGGAATGGAAATGCCCGCCAGGCCGTAGACGTACTGTGTGAAGCCCGAGCAGTCGAATCCAGCCGGTGAGGAACCACCGTAGACGTAGGGCACACCCAGCAGAGACATGGCGATCGAAACGATATCGCCAGAAGCAGCGTTCACTGCGATCGGAGCCTGCTCACCGTCGGTAAGTTCCGCGCGCGCCTCATCGCGGTTGGCGGCCTCCATCCCGTCAGCTTCTTCAGTAGCTGGCGCTGCCTCTTCAGGGGCTGCTGCCGTGACTGCAGCTTCGTCACCGATCAGGTCAGATGCTTTCCAAGCGATGTTCGGAACGCTCAGGGTCGGTGCTGCTTTTTCAGTGCCAGCAGTAATGCCTTTGACGTGAGTGGAAGGCGCGTCAGAACCTTCCGGGGTTGCCTGAGCGGTGCCGACAACAGCAGCGGTCAAAGCAAGACCCGTCACGGAAACAAAAGCTGTCCCACGCACGGGCTGAAGGGTAACCGACGATACGGCATCAGTAATCGGTGTCAAGGGTGTCAAAGGGCGGCAAGCCTTGCGATGCCGCAGAACGGTTTTCGTTCGTTTCACTTCTTTTAAAATCTCCACTTATTCGCTTACGAGGTCAGCTGTCGGGTTCGGACTGGAGTGTCCGGTCCACTTTGGGACTTCACCCCAAGATCGCCAGGCGATCACGTCAGGTTTTGGGTCCCCCGCGCCAAACAGGTGCTTCCCACGCTCACCATTGTTTGGCTTAAGCGGATGGTGTGTGGGTGGATGCGTCGCAACCAAGAGATACATTAGCGCGTCTACCCCTCAAATGTCACGCAATGGTAACGGTGATGTACGCAATCTTTTGGAGCACCCCTACTTGCGTTCCATCGCAAAGAACAGATGCGGGACGAAAGCCACATTCAGCCGAAGGAAATGAGCGTCCTCGCCCTCGTCGCTGAGCGCCCGAATCAGGACATCTCCCGTCTTCTCATCAGCCACGGCAACCGCCATGACTGTGGGAAACAGGCCGAGTTCTTCGAAGCGTGCCAGCACATCAACCTCTGCCTGGATGGGTTCACCAATGCGTGCAATGGGAGCTACAACACGTTCCGATTCTCTGAGCGCAACCTCCACGGACACTTCCGGACGGTCGATCTCAATACCCGGAAGAGGGTTGCCATACGGATCCGTCTGGGGGACACCTAACAGTTTGACCAGGCGCGCTTCGACCTGTTCGGACATCACGTGTTCCCATCGGCATGCTTCCTCGTGGACGTCCGCCCATCCCAGACCGATGATGTCGAGGAGGAGGCGCTCAGCGAGACGGTGCTTGCGCATCACTTCCCGCGCCCGGTACCATCCGTCTCGCGTCAGTTCAAGGCGTCGATCCCCCAACACGTGCAGCAAACCATCGCGCTCCATGCGCGACACCGTCTGTGAAACAGTAGGGCCGGAGTGACCGAGCCGGTCGACGATCCGGGCACGCAGAGGTGTGACCCCATCTTCTTCCAATTCAAAGATGGCCTTGAGGTACATCTCCGTCGTGTCGATGAGCTCTCCCACTGTGTCCTCCATCCCCATTTCGTGACGTGGTATTAGCCACAACGTTAATGACTTTAGTGTCGAACAGTGAAAAACGCCGCAGATAGCTGCAGAACGCCGAAAAGTCAAGGTGCCTGCCGGCCGCTGTAAACGCTCGTATTCGGAAGGCGGGCGTTGCCTTATTCGCGGCGGTGCGCATGCAGCGCAGATGCTTCGACGGCACGAGTGTCCACCCCGCCAAGGCTGGCACTCTCGAGCCTGAAAAGGGACTACCTTGGGGGCTATGACAGATCAGTTGGACGCTCAGTGCCCTCGCATTCCTGACACGCTCTTGCCTCACGATGGCCGGTTCGGCTGCGGCCCGTCGAAGATTCGCACCCAGCAGCTCGACGCGTTGATGCGTCCACTCGTCATGGGAACGTCTCACCGTCAGCAGCCTGTCCGCTCCATTGTGGCATCGATCCGCAGTGGGCTACGCGATCTGTTCTCCCTGCCCGAAGGGTGGGAGGTCACCCTCGGCAATGGTGGATCCACAACATTTTGGGCCGTCGCTACGACCTCACTGATTCGCAGGCGCAGCGCCCACGCCGTTTTCGGCGAGTTCGGCTCGAAGTTCGCTGACGAGGCCGCCCGCGCGCCCCACCTTGCCGCACCCCTGATTGTGAAAAGTGAGCCTGGCACGGTGGCCACACTCATTGACGAGGGTGCCGTCGGCCATGATTCAGGGGAACCGATCGACGTTGCGGCATACCCGCATCACGAGACTTCCACTGGTGCTCTCAGCCCGCTGTATCGGGTCAACGTTGATGACTGTCTGACCGTTGTGGACGCCACGTCGATCGCCGGTGGTGTACGCGTCGATCTGAACAATGTGGACGTCTACTATTTCAGCCCTCAGAAGTGTTTTGGCTCCGACGGAGGCCTGTGGGTCGCGCTGCTCTCCCCTGCGGCTCAGGAGCGCGCCGAAAGGTTGCACGGCGATGATGCACGCTGGATGCCGCAGATCCTGGATCTGTCAATCGCATGCAGGAATTCGAGCAAGGATCAGACGCTGAATACTCCTGCCATCGCCACGCTTATCATGCTGGATCAGCAGATTCAGTGGATGCTGGCCGGTGGTGGCCTGCAGGTGATGGAAGCTCGCTGCCTCGAATCTTCGGACGTGCTGTACCAGTGGGCGGATGCGCACTCGCACCTGACGCCGTTCGTCTCCAATGCTCAGTGGCGCTCCCCCGTTGTTGTCACGGTCGATTGTGACGACACCGTCGATGCGGCGCGCGTATGCCGGATTCTGCGTGCCAACGGGGTTGTCGATGTCGAACCGTACCGTAAGCTCGGGCGCAATCAGCTGCGCATCGGTACATTCCCCTCGGTGGAAAGCCGGGACGTTCGCGCACTCACACAGTGCGTGGACTGGGTGATCGACAACAACCTCGCCTAGCGCCTGAACCAGGTCGCTATCCACCTTCGGATGCGCGTCGGGTGGCCTCGGCCGCATCCTGAGCGGCCCTGGCGCGTTCAACAGGGCCGACCGCTTCGAGCGGGTGGAATGACCAGTGCAGTCGGACGCGGATTTCCCAGTGGATAATCGCCCACACGCCGGCTGCAATAGCGATCAGGAGGGAGAAGATTCCTCCGATCAGGATTGACCAGCGGGCACCGAACTGCTGCCCTATCCAGCCGATCAGCGGGGCTCCCAGCGGAGTGGATCCCATGAAGATCATCGAGTACAGTGCCATGACCCGTCCGCGCATCTCCTCAGCAGTGGAGATCTGGATGGCGGCATTGGCCGCGGTAATCATGGTGAGCATCGCCAGGCCAGTCGGAATCGAAATGAGAGCGAACGACCAGTAGTTGGGTGCAAGTCCCAGAATGATTTCAACCAGTCCGAATGCTGCTGCAGCCAAAACAATCAGGCGAAGGCGCGGTACGCGTCGACGTGCTGCGATAAGGGCGCCGGTCAGCGCTCCGATCGCCATGAAGGAACCAAGAATTCCGTAGTCGCCGGCCTGACGGTGGTAGACCTCTGTGGCCATCATGGCGGAAGTCATCTGGAAGTTCATGCCAAGGGCTGACACCACGGACACGACGATGAGGATCAGGATGATGTCTGGGCGCGAGCGCACGTAGGCGAGACCTTCGCGGATCTGACCCTTCTCGCGCTTGACGTGACGCTGAGCGTTCAACTCATCTGTGCGCATCAGTGCCAGCGCAATCACAGGCGCCGCAAACAACGCACCGTTGATGATGAAGACCCAGCCCGGACCCACCCAATCAATGACCAGGCCAGATAGTGCCGGTCCAATGAGGCGGGCCGAGTTGAAAGCAGTTGAATTCAGTCCCACTGCGTTCGGCAGTGATTCAGCGGGAACAAGTTCGGACACGAATGCCTGGCGGGCAGGTGAATCGAGGGTCGATCCGATTCCACCGATCAGGGCCAGCACGTAGACGTGCCACAGTTGGGCGGTGCCCGTCAGCACGAGGGCACCCAGGATCAGCCCGAGAGCCGCAGTCAAGACCTGCATGGCCTGAATGAGGTGTCTGCGGTTGAGGCGGTCTGCCAGGACACCGGCCCATGGTGACAGCACCAGCAGTGGTATGAACTGCAGTGCTGTCACCACGCCGACCTGGAACCCTTCGTTATCCGTCAGGACGGTGAGAACCAGCCAGTCCTGAGCCACACGCTGCATCCACGTACCGGTCGAGGCAATGATGTTGCCGATGAACCAGTAGCGGAAGTTGGTATAGCGCAGCGAGTGGAAGGTCCGGGACACCTGACGAACTACTCCTTAAAGGTTGAGCGTTCAGCCAAGCAGTGCGCGCTGAATCGGGCCCAACGCGAAGTAGGCCACGAACAGAATCGACACGACCCACATGAGCGGGTGAATCCTGCGTGCTTTGCCGATCGCTATTTGAATGGCTGTGTAAGCGATGAATCCAACGCCGATACCTACCGAAATCGAGTAGGCGAACGGCATGAAGGCAATCGTCAAGAATGCCGGAATCGCTATTTCGGGCTTGTGCCACTCCATGTCGGTGACCTGCACCATCATGAGGAACCCGACGAAGACCAGAGCCGTTGAGGCAGCCTCGGTCGGCACCAGGTTGACGATCGGTGCAAGGAAGGTCGAGACAAGGAACAGACATCCCGTCACTACCGATGCTAGACCAGTTCGTGCGCCTTCGCCCACGCCGGCCGCTGATTCGATGAAGGACGTGTTCGAGGAGACGCCACCCATACCGCCAGCCATTGCCGAAACAGAGTCGATGAGCAGAATCTGCTTGGATCGCGGCGGGTTGCCCTTTTCGTCCAGCAGGTCACCCTCGGCGCCCACGGCCACCATCGTTCCCATCGTGTCGAAGAAGTCAGCCAGCATCAGCGAGAAGACCAGCAGAATCACTGCGAGGGGTCCCAGCTTGCCGAATGCGCCGAACATGTCGACCTGGAAGAGGGAGGAGAACTGAGGAAAAGCCACCGGTGCGCCATCGATTTCAGGAACTGACTGTCCCCAGCCGGTCGGGTTTTCGTCGGACTTCTGCCCGATCTTCACGAACGCCTGGATGATGATGGCCAGAACGGTCGATGAGAGGATGCCGATCAGGATGGCGCCACGCACCTTGCGCACGTACAGGATGATCGTCAGGAACAGGCCAAAGACGAAGATCACTGCGGGCCACCCGTCGAGGGAGCCGTCAACACCGAGCTGGACGGGTGTTCCGCCCGGACGGATGATGCCGGCGTTCAGCAGACCGACAAAAGCGATGAACAGACCGATGCCCACAGAAATAGCGGTCTTCAACTGGCGCGGAACCGCCTTGAAGACCGCTTCCCTGAAGCCTGTCAGCACCAGGATCGTGATGAGGATACCTTCCCACACGATCAGGCCCATTGCTTCCTGGAAGGTCAGACCTGATGCGCCGACCAGGGTGAATGCCACCATAGCGTTCAACCCCATGCCTGCTGCCAGGCCCAACGGGTAGTTGGCGACGACACCCATCAGGACGGTCATGATGCCTGCGACAAGCGCGGTGCCGGCGGCGACTGCCTGGGTCGAGATGTTCTCAGGAAGAGCTGACGACAAGATGATCGGGTTAATCACCAGGATGTAGGCCATCGAGAAGAAGGTGACGAAGCCGCCGCGGATTTCCCGGCCCACCGTGGAACCACGTTCAGTGATGTGGAAGAAACGATCGAGACCGTTTTGTGCAACACCGCTGCTTGCAGAACGCTGTGACTGAGCTGCGGCGTTTTTCTGATTCTTTACACTGTGATTGCGCGCATTGTTGCGCTGCTTGGAATTTTTGGAGCTCACCTGAAAATGGTGCCCCGCTCGACATGACTTTTTCAAGCTGGGTAGTGCTGAAAGAGACCGATATAACGCCGCGCCACCTCGTCAGGCACCTTAAGGCCTCGTCACGGGCACAAATTGACGAGGGAGACCTGCCTGGTTCGCCTGCCCCAGCTCGACCGTTTCCACTCCAAAATCGTTGACGTGAGATGGGCGCACAGGCCACTGAGTTTTCCGATTCGGTGTATCGGTTTCCGAGTGTGCACCACACGCATGGTCGAGGCTGACAACCTTTCCATCGTCCTGAGCCCACTCATTGGCACACACACCAAATACTGTGCGGAACTCCCCTGGCAGCTTCACCAGGAATCCACAGGTCGAACACGGATTTTTCGCCAGGCGGCCTCGTGCCGGACCCTGCTGAGAGTGGTACCAGCGTTCACTGGCACTGCGACGGCCCTCGGTTGAAAGGACGCGCGCACGGCCCAGGCCAAGTTCACGCGTCGTCGGCAGGTCTGGATTCTCCCCGGCGTCCTCGTAGGACTGATCGAGGCGCTCATCATCTGCGCGATACGGCAGGACATCTGAGCGTGAAAGGTCGTCGGGAGTCAGACGCTCAGCCCACGGCACCCACGGCGGTGCAAGCAGCGAATCGTCACCGGGGATAAGGTCGACTTCGCAGATCGTTGCTTTGCGTCCACGCGGAACGCGGGCAACTGTCACTGCCCATGTCCACCCGCGATAACCAGGATCGAGGTTGTCGAACAGATGGGTGAGCAAGCGGTCACCGTCGACGCGGATGCCGACGTGTTCACCAACTGTGCCGGGGCGTGCGACGTCTTCAGCGGCTTGGCGCGCAATCTCAACCGCGCCTTCCAGCACGACGTCTTTCTTGCGACTCCTGGGTCGCGTTGTCTTTTCAGGCATCGAAATCCTCTGCGACAGCTTGCAGCATTTTGGCTACCTGTCGCGCATTTTCTGGGTAGTGGCCACGTCGAAGTGAGTTCGACGCGTCATCGAGCAGTTTGATGAGGTCCTCAACAACGGGAACCATGGCTTGGGGACGGCGACGGTGCGCTTTTGCGATGGAGTGAGCTTCCTTAATGACGCGCACGGAAAGAGCCTGAGGCCCTTTACGTCCGTCAGCAACCGAGTACTCAACGCGGGTTCCTGATTTGAGCGTAGGTGTCTCGGGTGGCAGTGCAGAGGCATGGAGGAAAACCTCAACTCCATCGTCTCCACCAATGAAGCCGAAGCCACGGTCAGCATCGAAGAACTTCACTTTGCCGGTCGGCACGATCGCGCTCCTTTTAAAGTAGAGTCCCTCAGGGCAGCTGTGCCGCCCTTCGGGGTCGGTGTGCGCGCCGCGGTGGCGCGCATGTGTCCTGTCTATGATAAGCCGGGAAGCTGTCCCGGGCGATTCTCCAGGCTGTTTTTCGCCAGCCGCGCAGCGAGGCGACCGACGGACACCCTCATAAATCTATCGAAGAAACGTCGAAAACAGTAGGCTATCAAGAGAAAGAATTATGCCGACATTCTGATGAAGCGGCAACCCGTGAGGAGCAGCGATGAAGACGTTGAAACGAGCATGGATGCTGGCGATCGGGTTGATTGCCGCTTGCGTGATTGCCTCACCTTCGTGGGCAGTATCTCCCGATGAGCTGGATTTTGAGTCAGGATCGTGGGTGGTGGATCCGTCTTCGATGCTCTCGCCAGATCAGCACTCCACCCTGCAAGAACGTGCATCTGCGGCGCAGAGCGACGGCCACCCGGTACTTTTTGCCGCTATCTCCTCATTTGATTCACTTTCTCCTGAAGACTGGTGTGAGGACGCCCTCGACAATTTCATCGACGCGACCGGGCAGGACAAAGCGAGCCTGTACGTGCTGGCCTTGGATGACCAGCTTCAGGGCATGTGCGGGCATTCCGAAGCCAACTCAAACCTGTCTGCAGCATTCGACGCGGCAACTGACGTCATCAATCAGGGCAGTGGGGCCATTACGAGCGATGAGTTCGTCGCCGCAAGTACCGCGGTTGCTGATGCCTTGACCAGGTCGGGTGCACCGTCACCGTCAGATTCCTCGTCAGGCTCGCCGTCGCAGTCCGGGTCGGGCACCTCGTTCTGGGCGATCGCGGTGGTGATCGCGGGCTTTCCCGTGCTGTTCATTGCCCTGTATTGGCTCAGGCGCCGCAACAGGCCGCAGCAGGGGCAGCAGGGTACGCGTGGCCAGTATGCGGATATGAGCACCGAGGAGCTGGTATCGCTGGCGGGTCAACGCCTGCTCGCCGCTGACGAAACTGTTCGCAGTGCCACCGATGAGCTGTCGTATTCTCGCGCGCAGTTTGGTCGCAACCGCACTCAGGACTACGACGAGGCGATCCGCCGCGCGCGCAAGACTGTAGACGCTCAATTCGCGAATCAGCAGAAACTGCTCGAATCAAATGACGAGGGCACGAAACGGCAAGCCGCACTGACTATACTCCAGGCGCTCGAAGAAGCGATGGGGCCGCTCGCTCAACAGCACGACGAGTTCGCTGTGATGCGTGAGAAAGAGGCCAGCGCTGATGAGCGTGAACGCGCTGTTCGCGAACGCATCAACCAGATCGAAGGCAATATTCGCGTTGCCGAGGGCGAATTGCGCACCCTGACGGCAGCATATTCGCACACGATGATCGCCTCGCTGCTCGACAACCCTGAGCAGGCGCGCACCTTGATCGAATCGGCTCGCACTTCTGCCGATGAGGCTCACGGACTGTTGAATACGGACCGCGGGCGCGCCAACCAGCTTCTCGATATTGCCGAGCGCGCGCTGGGTCTTGCGCAGGTGCAGGTCGACGCGATTTTGAAGGCGCAGGAAAATGTGGCGCATGCTGCGGACAATCTGTCGCGCGCGATTGCCTCGATCAGCTCGGATCTTGCGGACGTGACGAAGTTGGGTGCCGACCAGGAGGCCTTTGCGCCGATGCTTGCCGATGCGCATGAGGCGGTGGATAAGGGCAGGCTGGCGCTGAAGAAGCAGGCGGATCCGCTGGAAGCCCTGGAGTCGCTGCATCTGGCAGAAAGTGCACTCGACGCCGCGTTGGATCCATTGCGCTCCCAGGCTGAGCAGAGCGAGCGCGCAATTGAGCGTGCCCACAAGCAGCTGTCCAGTGCACGACTTTGGGTTGAGCGTGCGCGTCAATTTGTGCGCTCCTCGGGCGCTTATTCGCCTGAGGATGCTCGCTCAGCTCTCGCCCGTGCCGAAGAAGCCTTGCGGCGCGCTGAAGAGCTGGTTGACTCCGACCCCGCTCAATCCGAGGAAGCGTCCAAGACTGCCTATCAGGCGGCGCATCAGGCCATCGAGGCGAGTAAGCGTGGCAATCAGGATAATCTCTTCGATTCCGATTCGTTGCTGAGCAATCCCTTCTTGTGGACCCTGTTCGGCTCCACCCTAGGTTCTAACCGCGGCGGAGGCTACTGGGGCGGTTCCGGTTCACACTACGGTGGCGGAAAGTTTACGCGTCGCGGCGGTGTGGGTGGCTCTGTCGGTGGCAGTTTCACGCGTCGTGGCTCTAGCGGCCTCGGCGGAGGATTCGGCGGAGGATTCGGCGGCGGCTTCAGCCGCGGCGGTTTTGGCGGGAGCTTTGGCGGCGGCTTTAGCCGCTGACGTCTTGGCAGCGCCTTTGGCGGCGATTTCAGCCGCTGGCCCCTCCGGTTCACTGACGACACCGGCTCGCTGGCAGGGAGCCTTCTTGGCGCGCGATTCACTTACTCGCTCGAGCCAGCCGGGCCTTCAGCCACGTCACCGCCCACTCGCGTCGACCAGTGATTTCCTCCCCCCCCTTACCACTGGCCTCTATGCGCGCGATAAACGGGAGGACCGCATCAAAGTAACCCTGCGGCCGCGAGCGCCGCACATTGTGCACTCCGCCGTGCACGATCACGCATTCCACACACCTGTTGCCGATTTGGCGCAGGATCTCCATCCCCTCGAGCCCGACCCGCGATTCACCCACAACATCGCCAGTGACAACCAGGATCGGCACCTTCAGTCCTGCCATGACTTCTTCCCATTTGATTTCGGGCGCGACGACTCCCGTCTGAAGAAGCCGCGGGTCACACTGCTGGCTCGCCCACAGACCCGGTAAAATCTCACTGCTCGGCGCGGCCCCTGCCGCCAGCTCACGCGTCAGTGCACCGACCAGGTCATTCGCAGTTTCTTGAATCTTAGCTGCGCGCAGTTTCCCTCGTTCATGAAGTTCTTCCAGCGAGCGCGACCCAAAACGTGCGGGGTCTTCAGCCACGACTGCGTCCACGAGGTCCGGCCTGCGCAGCGCGACTGCCGCCGCCGTCGCTGCTCCCATCGAATGCCCGATCAGGATTGTTCGCGGCCCACGATTTGTGCCCGAGGGGGACGCTGCTTGGTGAAAGATCTGGTGCGAGGGAGATCGTCTGCACGCCCGGTCCCGTTCGATCGCGTTCACAACATCGTCGATCAGCTGGTCGCCTGCTCGCGCAAGTTGATCGTCACTCCAGCGAGGCGATAAACCGTGTCCCCTGGCATCCAAGGCGATAATGCGACGCGAAGGATGCGCCAAGCGAAGCTGAAGGTCGGCCATCGCACCGGCGCAGCTCGTGATGCCGTGGAGCAGGTAGATCGTGGTGGGGGCCGAGGGATTGCCGGTTTCAATGCGCGCGAGCGGCTGGCTGTCTTCATCTGAGTGCTCAGGTGCACCAACCGTGGGTGAGGGTGCGCCCCAGCTGGGAGCGCCGTTCGCAGGTGCGGGCGCACCCTGGTCAGGTGCACCCCGGTCGAGAGCATCGTTCTTCGGTGTGGGTGAGCCCTGGTCAGAGTCACGTGTGTGCCTGTTCAGCATTTCTTGCCCCTTCCATGGCATCGCTGAGAGCCGAAAAGTAGCTGAGTTGTCGTCGTCACCAGGCAGCGGATGCCACAGATCTATAGTATTGAATCGAAGCGTGAGACGAATCACGTCATGAGATACGGGAGGAGCCCCGATGGCAGAGAAGCAGACAATTCTAGGACGAATGGCACAGCTGGCGAAAGCCAACATTAACGCTTTGCTGGATCGTGCCGAAGACCCACAAAAGATGCTTGATCAGCTGATTCGCGATTACACCAACTCGATTGCGGAAGCTGAAAATGCTGTCGCACAAACAGTTGGAAACCTGCGCCTGGCCGAACGCGACCATGAGCAGGACACCAAGCTTGCTGCTGACTGGGGTCAGAAGGCGGCTGCTGCCTCGAACAAGGCTGATCAGGAACGCGAAGCTGGCAACCAGGAGGAAGCCGACCGCTGGGATAAGCTCGCGCGAGTCGCAATCGGCAAGCAGATCCAGTTCGAGAACGAAGCCAAGCAGGCTGAGCCGATGATCGCCTCGCAGACCGAGGTTGTCAACAAGCTCAAGGACGGCCTGGCTGTCATGAAGGACAAGCTGTCTGAGCTGAAGTCGAAGCGCGATTCTCTGGTTGCTCGTCAGCGCACCGCCGAAGCACAGACGAAGGTCAACGATGCGCTTGGCACGATCAACGTGCTGGATCCGACGTCTGAATTGTCACGCTACGAGGATCGCGTCCGCCGCGCCGAGGCGCTCGCTCAGGGCAAGATGGAAGTCGCGTCCTCCAGCATTGAGGACCAGTTCGCAGAGCTGGAAACCGATTCGTCGCAGATTGAGATCGAGCAGCGTCTGGCTGCATTGAAGAAGCACGAGTAGTTCGCCGCGTACACGCCGAGATTCTTCAAACGTCCCATCACCTCTATTGTGATGGGACGTTTTATATGTTGAACTTTTAAAAGACTGAGTATGAAAACACGTTTCCTTTCTGAAACGCCTGGGACTAATCTGTAATCCATGGATGAAATAACATATTTAGTCGTCGATGGCGAAAACATAGATGCAACATTAGGTATGTCAGTTCTGGAACGCCGCCCTAATCCGGAGGAACGTCCCCGCTGGGACCGCGTTCTCGATGCAGCGACCCACACATGGAGCCAGCCAACGAAAGGATTGTTCTTCCTCAACGGTTCCAATGGGCACCTCCCGATGGGTTTCATACAGGCTCTGACCGCCATGAATTACACACCAATCCCTCTGGCGTGCGAGTCCCCCACCGTCAAGGTTGTCGACGTCGGCATTCAAAAAACCCTGTCAGCCATCGCAGAACTCGATGGCGCCTCAGTGATCCTGGCGAGCCATGACGGAGACTTTGTCCCGCAGGTCCGCGAGCTCCTGTCAATGGGGCGCAAGGTCGCGATCGTATGCTTCAAGGAGTTCCTTTCCGCCCAGCTCCAGGAGCTTGTTGACGAGGGACTTGAGGTGCTCGACCTCGAGCATGACCTCGACGCTTTCCAGGTGGTGCTTCCTCGGCTTCAGATCATCGATCTGGACGCTTTCGACCCCTTCGCATTCCTGTAAGCCCCTCCCTCAACGCTTTTCGGAAGCAGCACCTTTCCGATGCACTCGTGCCGCGATGGCATGCTGGCGTGGTTGTGCTACAGGCTCGGCTTTCTCAGTGACCAAACCCGCGTGAGGAGTCCCAGATCAGATAGCTCGCAGTGCCCACTGTCTGCTCACCGCGAGCCTCGTGCACCATGCCCTAGATCTGTCTTTCGCACATACACGATCCCCTAGATCTACCCCTCGCACATGCACATACCCCTAGATTCTCCCTGTTTTTTGCACGATCCCCTAGATCTAACGCCCCGTCATTGTGCCGCGTTCCTCAAAACGCAGGTCACAAGACATTCCAATTTTCGAGGGATGTCCCGTCCTCTGTTGATCTAGGGGGTTGTGCACAAATCCCCCTAAGATCTAGGGGTTCGTGCAGGAGAGCATTCAGGATCTAGGGGTTCGTGCACGAAAGAGGTTAAGATCTAGCGCATTGTGCAGCGAGCGGTACATGGCCTGATCAACGGAGCACCCACGACAGGCCCAACGAGCACCCGTCAAGATAGTGCCGACTCGTGGCGACAACCGGTCAAGGTCTTACGAGGCCACGCTATCCGGGGTAAAGCGTGAGGGTGCATCATCCCCGAGCCTCCGCGCAACGCACCGTTAGCCAAGCGGGGCGACGCGGCGTTGACCGGGGACAAAGCTGAGTGCTGATTCAGCCCTGGACGTCAGGAGCAACGTCCTTGAAGGGCCGGATCGGTTCTACCTGCTCGCGGACGGCCTGCGCTTGCTTCTCATCCCAGATGCCTTCGGCTTCACGCTCAGCATCGCATCGCGCCTGATACGACGCCTTCTCACGCGCGGTCGTTTCTTCATCCCAATCCAGCATTGCAGCCGCGATCTGAGCCACCGCATCCAGGGATTCCACTCCGCGATCCTTGTGCTCATAGTGGATGCGGGTACGACGTGTCAGCAGGTCCTCGATGTGCAGGGCTCCCTCGTACGCAATGCCGAATGCAATTTCCGCCCTGAGATATTCGGGCGCGCCGGGCAACTCGTCTCCGAGAGAAGGATCCTCCTTAATCATTGACAGCACCAACTCGATATCGGCCCCGTACCGATCCAGGAGATCTTCGACGTGGTCGACGCTTAGACCAGACTCCTGCGCCAATTTCTTGCGGGATTCCCACATCGCGAAGTAGCCGTTCGCTCCCTCGAGCGGTGTCTTTTCTGTGACGCACGGCTTGTTCTTCGCCCCAGAGCCGAGCGCAAAGTCCACTGCGTCCTGCGCCATCTGGCGATACGACGTCAGCTTGCCTCCCGCGATCACCGTCAGCCCAGGAGCGGCTTCCGTCACCGTATGTTCACGCGACACTTTCGTGGACTTGGTTTCGTCATTGTCGAGGGTTCCGGGTTGAAGCAGCGGACGCAGACCGGCATACGTGCCGATAATGTCGTCACGCGTCAGCGGGGTCGCCAGCACCGAGTTGGCATGTTCAAGCAGGTAGTCGATATCCTCCCTGTCGGCAACAGGTTCGAGGCGATCCTCATGGTAGGCGGTGTCTGTCGTGCCGATGATCCAGTACCGCTTCCACGGAATAATGAAAAGCACGGATTTCTCGGTACGCAGGAAGATACCGACTTTCGACTTGATCGCATCTTTGGGCACCACGATGTGAATACCTTTCGATGCCAGAACTTTCAGTCCCCCGCCGGTGTGCGCCAGCGACTGCGTTTTCTCAGTCCACACACCCGTCGCATTGATGACGCTACGAGCTTTGATATGCAAGTCTTCGCCAGTTTCGAGGTCCACCACATGCGCCCCTCGAACCCGGCCAGAGGAATCCTGATCAAGTTCCTGAACCTGAACCCGGTTGGCAGCCAGCGCACCGTAACGCACCGCCGTGCGCACAAGCGTCACCACCAGGCGCGCATCATCTACACGCGCGTCGTAGTAGACGATCGATCCTGTTAACGCATCGGGTTTGATGGCGGGCGCCAGCTTCAGGGACCCTTTCTTCGAGTAATGCTTCTGGATCGGAACAGACCCGCGGTGCGCAAACTGGGCCAGTACGTCATACATCCCGACACCGATAGCCGAATACGTGCGCTCAATGACCGGAATCTTCAACGGCCACAAGAACGGCTGCGCCTTCACCAGGTGAGGAGCGTTCTGCGTCAGCAGCAGACCGCGTTCCCGCAAGGATTCGTTCACGAGTTTGAAGTCGAGTTGGTACAGGTAGCGCAACCCGCCGTGCACCAGTTTCGAGGAGCGCGACGAGGTACCCGAGGCCCAGTCCTGCGCTTCCACGATTCCCACCCGCAGGCCACGCGTGGCGGCGTCAACGGCGATACCCGCTCCTGTCACTCCGCCACCGATGACGAGTACATCCAGCTCGGGGCCTGACGCCATCTCCTGCAGGGCATCGTGTCGGGCTGTGGGTGATAGAACTGGGATACTCATCTGCGTCTCCATCGATCGTGTTGTTGGACCGTACTTCTTTATCGCGACATTGAGTCGCGCTGCCTGCTCGCGCTAATCGATCACGCTCTTAGACGCGCTTCTCGATCGTGCTTGACGAGTTGTTGCCTTCATTATCTCAGAAATGCACGTCTACCCAAAGGTGTTGGGCATTTGTGCATGAGAGACTGGGAGTCGTGAGCAAACGTGATGAGCTGGCACTGCAAGCGGCCGTTCTGTACTACATCCGCGAAGAAAAGATGGAGGCGATAGCCTCCCAATTGAACATGTCGCGCTCGTCGGTTTCACGCCTGCTGTCCTACGCCAAAGAGGTGGGACTGGTGCGCATCCAGGTGCAGGACCTGGCCGGTGCGCGCACCGACCTGGAACGCGAAATTGCGCAGGCGTTCCACGTCAACGCAGTCGTCGTCCCTGTTTCATCAGTAGACACCCCTGTCGCCACGCTTGAATCGGTGGCGCAGGTGGCCGCGGCGCAGCTCGCCAACTTGATGCAACCTGGCGCCACGCTTGGAATCGCCTGGGGCAATACAACAGCAGAAGTCACGCGCCACTTGACCAGGACTCCCCTGCCCAACGTCACGGTCGTCCAGCTCAACGGGGCCGGCAATGCGGCACAGTCAGGTGTCCCGTACGCGGGTTCAATCATGTCGCGCGCTGCTGAAGCGTTTGGTGGCCAGACGGTCTACTTCCCCGTCCCCGCGTTCTTCGACTATGCCGACACTAAAGAGGCACTGTGGCGCGAACGCTCAATTCGCCAGGTCCTGACGACGATCGAGTCGTCAACCGTGGCACTGTTCGGTGTGGGTTCGCTCGACGCAGCGCTCCCCTCGCACGTGTATTCGGGCGGATATCTTGACGCCACCGAACTGCACGCAGCACGCGCCGACGGAGTAGTGGGCGACGTCTGTACAGTACTGATCCGCGAAGACGGCTCAACGAATATGGAGCTCAACCATCGAGCATCCGGTCCCATGCCCGACGTATTGCGGCGCATCCCCGTGCGGCTGTGCGTCGTCTCCGGCGTCTCGAAAGCGATTCCCTTGCTGGGAGCGTTGCGTGCAGGGGTGATGACGCACCTGGTGGTCGACTCCGAAGCGGCACGCGCACTGCTCAACCGGATGAACCGCGAGCACGGTCAGTGATTGTCTCGCTAACGGGCCCGCTCACGCACGTCAAGCAATTCGAGCGCGGGGGTTGCCACGTCAATGCCTGACACGCTCATCACCTGCTCGATGACGGTGTTCGGGAAGACACTGACACCGCATGTCGCACCCAGCATTGCGCCGGTAATCGCGCCGATTGTGTCCGTGTCGCCTCCAATATTGGCGGCCTGGAGCAGAGCCTGATAGGGCTGCTGCGCGTAGCGGCGCGTTAACGCGAATGCGGCCGGAACAGCTTCATTGGATTCGACGGATGTTCCCACCATTTCGCGCAGCCAGGTTGCGAAGTCTTCCTCGTTCCTCTTGCGGGCATGATTGTGGGCGTACTGCGTGCGTGCAACGACGCTGGCTCGCGGACTCCAGTGTCCGGGCGAACCCAGTCGGTCGATTTCGGTCAGCGCAAGTTCAAGTGCTGACAGGGTATCCAACCCGTTGATCCCCAGGCTGACGACTCCGGCGACGAGCGCAGCACTTTCAAAACCCTGCGTCGTATTGTGCGTCACCATGCATGATTCGCGCACTACGCGCGTGAACGCTTCGGCCTCGCGCATGTCGATGGCTATGCCCACCGGCGTCACCCGCATCGCGGCGCCGTTGGTCGTGCCTTCCGTTCCAGTGGTGCCGTATTCGGCGCCGGCACGGATTTCTTCGAGTGCACTCTTGGTGGAGGGGCCGAGCAGGTCGAGGGATCCTCGCGCTCTCATCGTGTCTTCCCACGCGAGCAGGCGGTGCGCCAGTTCAAGCGAATCAATGTGCCCGTCACCGTCGATCAACAGGGAGGCAACCAGGAGGGCCTGTTCGGTGTCGTCGGTGACATGGCCAGCTTTCATGGAGGGCGCGATGGGCTGCGTCGGGCTCGCATCGACGAGGCCGTCCACACGGATGTACGCCTGATGAATCTCCTCATGGCTCATCGATTGCGTGGGCATGCCGAGCGCATCACCGAGAGCAAGTCCAGTCAGAGCGCCGATCGCCCGATCCGCTTTGAGCGCTTGCGTTTGCTTCACGAAGTTCGTCACGAATTACTGCCTTAGTGGTTCTGCGTCGTTTTATTAATGTACGAGGGCATCTTTGGGCGCTGCCACATGAAAGCGCATGGGAGCCAGCAGGTGCCTTTCGTTTAATGTAAACACAGAACCTGCATGTTGGCTGAGAAGTTTCGGAGCGTAGGGCTCGTGAGCAGATACGGCCGGCATATATGTGTCCTGCCAGGCAGATGCGTCCGACAGGCGAAGGTCACTGCAAAACGGGCACGGTCGGCGGGCAAAAGTCGCCGGTAAGCAAGTACGTCGAGCAGGTAAATGCCACTAGCAAGCAGTACCCGTATTTGAGCTCCACTGTCTGCGCCTGCGTAGTCGATTGGTCTGTACCGTGGCATCCGGCTGTGAGCAGCGCTGCCATCATCGATCCAACAATGAGCAGTCGCTTCTGGCTCGCCCGGCTCCGATTCATCATGGTCGTGTCCTTCTCATCGATGCAGTGTGGTGGCGCAGACGGCGTGCAGTGAATCAGATCTTCTTGACCAGCGGGAACGTGATGGTTTCTCTGATTCCCTGCCCCGTCAGAGCCATGAGCAGGCGATCCAGCCCCATTCCCATGCCGCCCGACGGAGGCATGCCGTATTCCATCGCCATCAGGAAGTCCTCGTCCAGCACCATAGCTTCCGGGTCGCCTTCAGCAGCGGCGAGTGCCTGGGCTTCGAAGCGCTGGCGTTGGATCACGGGGTCGACCAGTTCCGAATAGGCTGTGGCCAGTTCAAACCCTCGCACATACAGATCCCACTTTTCCACCACGCCGGGCTTTGAGCGGTGTCCTCGTACCAGCGGTGAGGAATCTTCCGGGAAGTCGCGCACGAAGGTCGGGGCCCACAGACTGTCCCCCACGGTCTTTTCAAAAATGACTTCCGCAATCTTGCCATTGACGTAGTGGTCGGGGATCTCTTCGCCCAGATCTGTTGCGATGCGCACCAAATCCTCGCGCGAAGTCTGCGGGCTGATCGCGGTTCCGACCGCGTCTGAAATCGAGTCATACAGGCTGATCGACTCCCACGATCCCGACAGGTCGTAGGTCGAACCGTCGGGCAGGGTGACGACTTCGGTTCCCAGTGCGTCGCGCGCGGCTTTCTGAATGAAATCACGGGTACGCGTGGCCATCGTGTCGTAGGTTCCGTACGCTTCGTACGCTTCCAGCATTGTGAATTCAGGTGAGTGCGACGAGTCAGCGCCTTCATTGCGGAAGTTACGGTTGATCTCGAAGACCTTGTCAACACCACCGACAACTGCGCGCTTGAGATACAGCTCAGGGGCGATACGCAGGTACAACTCCGTGTCGTAGGCATTCATGTGTGTTGAGAACGGGCGTGCTGCCGCACCGCCGTGCAGGACCTGCAGCATCGGCGTCTCAATTTCGATGAACCCTGCGTCATGGAAGTAGTCGCGCAGTGAACGCACAACGTTGGCTCGCATGCGCACCATCTCGCGAGCTGCGGGGCGCACGATCATGTCGAGGTAGCGGCGGCGCACGCGCATGTCCTCCGACAACGCCATTTCCGTGCCGTCTTCAGCGGTGTAGGTCTTGGGAAGTGGACGCAGTGCCTTGGATGCGATCTTCCATGCGGGGGCATCCTCGTCCTCCCCCGGCTCCGCCATAATCGACAGTTCTCCGCGCCTGGATGAAATCACTCGCCCGTGGACGAACAGGTGGTCTCCCAGGTCAACCTCGGACTTGTAGGTTGCGAGCGAGTCCGGTCCGACGGAGGCGGCGGACAGCATCACCTGGATGCGCACACCTGCGCCGTCCTGCAAGGTGGCGAAGCAAAGTTTTCCGCCGTTGCGCATCAGCATCACACGGCCGGCAATTCCCACCACATCGTCGGTCTCTTCACCGGCTTCCAGATGCCCATACGCCTCACGCACCTGAGCGATGGTCGACGTGATCGGCAGTTCAACCGGGTAGGGCTGCTTCCCCTCGTCCAGCATGGTTTGACGTTTACCTGCACGGATCCGCATCTGTTCAGGCGCGTCGTCACGGCCCTGTCCCGCTTCCTTTCGAGGAGCGTTCGAATCGTCGTGTCCGGCCGGTTTCTGGGGCGTTAGTTCTTCACTCACGTGTGCCATGGTATCTGTTTCAGTCTTTCTTCGAAAAACGAGGGAGGCCTCCACTGTCTTCGCTCATACCTGAACTGTGCAGGTCCAGCTCGCGGGCGCGTTCGGAGTCTTCGGGCACGCGACCAGGATGAGAGCCGCAATCCACGATGTGATTGTCGCGGTCAACAAAGACCACATGAGGCTGCCAGGATTCCAGTCGTGATTCTGGAACGGACACGTACGCCATGATAATGACCAGGTCCCCCACGCCGATTTTTCGGGCTGCGGCACCGTTAAGCTGCACCACGCCCGAACCGACCGGTCCGGCGATGGTGTACGTCGTCAGCCGCTCACCGTTATTGATATCGACAATGTCCACCTGCTGACCTTCACGGATGTCGGCTGCTTCCAGCAGATCCGCATCAATCGTCACCGACCCGACATAGTGCAGGTCGGCATCGGTGACGCGCGCACGATGAATCTTGCCGCATATCATCGGGCGGTACACTTCCGCAGGCGAGCTGGCCGCGCGCGGGCCCATCGCTGGTGCGCTCTGGTCAGTCATTGGCATCCCCCGAAGCGCCCTTTGGGCGGTCAATGATCGTATTGTCGATCAGGCGGGTCGACCCCACGCGCGCTGCCAGCAGCACATATGCGCGGTCGGGCCACTGATCGGTGGTGGGCACCGTTACTCCTGACTGGTCAGAGTCTGCGAGCGCCACGATCTGAAATGTCGCTTCGTCTGTCAGCGCCACATAGTCACGCTCCACGCCTTCGGCTTCGTCGAGCACCTGCGCTGCAGCTTCCACGACTGCGCTGGGCGAGTCACCCTCGTTGGCACGTTGATGAGCGGTGCGCAGGGCGCGCGACAATGTCAACGCGCGTTCACGTTCCTCATCCGAGAGGTACTGGTTGCGGCTGGACAGTGCCAGGCCGTCTGTATCGCGCGCAATCGGCACGCCTTCGATGCGCACCGGCACGTCGAGTTCGTCCATCAGGTTGCGTACCATCGCGAGCTGTTGCGCGTCCTTTTGGCCAAACAGCGCAACATCGGGGCGGACGCGCTGGATGACCTTGGTGACGACAAGCGCCACGCCAGCCAGGTGCGTGGGCCGGGTCTTGCCTTCCAGAACGCGCGCGATTGGCCCCGGATCAATGGTCACGGCGGGTTCGTGCGGATACACGTCATCGGGCGTCGGGGCGTACACCACGTCCACATCAAGGTCACTGAGCTTGGCGAGGTCGGCGTCAAATGTGTGCGGGTAGGCGTCAAAGTCTTCACCGGGTGCAAACTGCGTCGGATTAACAAAAATCGACACGATCACGTGATCTGCCAGTTCCTTGCCGCGCCGAACGAGCGACAGGTGTCCTTCGTGCAGGGCGCCCATCGTCATGACCAGTGCGCGCGTGCCCGTCATGTGTGCCAGCGCATCATGTAGTTCGGCGCGAGTATGTGCAACGATCGGGGTCATCGTTTCAGCCTCCTTCAGACCCTTCTATTGTTCCCCCGTTTGAGCCTGCTTCCCACCACAATTGGTGCGCAACTGGTCACGATTGACGAGGCTGGCGCACGCGCCGCTGATCGCACGCGACATTGAAGGTGCTGGGGCGAAGCGGTTATGACTCCATCAGGGCGGTGCGCAGCTCGTCGGCTGCGCGTTGGGACAGGCGGCCACTGCGCGTGAACATCGTGATCGTTGCCTGCGCCATATCTGCGTAGTTGTCGGCAGAATCGGTCAGCCGCGCGCCTGCCTGCTCGTTGTCCTCGGCGGCCAGGCGCGCAGCTTTGTGGAGTGCGGTGATGTGTGCGCCGACAGTTCCTGAATCGGCGCGCACGATCGGGCCGGTCAACCCCTGTTCTCCTTCGGTCAGCGCGCGATCCAGCGCAGCTTCGACCAGGGGTCGCAGGTACGTGCCGGACTGTTCGACTCCGGCAGCTTCCAGCATGCGTCGAGCGTGCACGATCAGTGTGACGAGGTGGTTGGCACCATGCGCAAGTGCCGCGTGATATAAGGTGCGGTCGTTTTCCTGTACGATCACGGGTTCTCCACCCAACTCCACCACCAGTGCCTGCGCAATCGGCACCAGCGCAGCAGGCGCGGTCACGGCGAATGGTGTGCCCACCAGGCGGGACACATCGATGGACGTGCCGGTGAACGTCATTGCCGGATGCAGTGCGATCGGCAGTGCGCCTGCCTGTTGGGCTTTGTTCAAGATGGCGACGCCGTGCGTTCCGCACGTGTGCGCGACGATCTGGCCAGGACGGAACGCTCCCAGATCTGCCAGTCCGCTCACCAATGATTCGATCGCATCGTCAGGGATGGCGATGAGGACCAGGTCGGCGGCGGAGATGACGTCAGGAATATCCATGATCGGCACTCCCGGCAGCATGACCTCTGCACGTTCGCGCGCCTGGGGTGACGACGCATTCACCGCGACGATATCGTGACCGGCTGCACGCAGCGCGGATCCCAGGGGAGGACCGACATGCCCCATCCCAATGATTCCGATATGGAGCTGGTCAGGGCGCGGACGACGCGACGGTTCGCCCGCATGCTCATGCGCGCTGCGTCTCGGGCAAGCATGCGCGTCGTGCAGGGGATTCACAAGTGTTTACCCTACCGCTCGTCAGAGCCCGCTGCGGGCAAGGCGCCGGCAGCAGGTGCACTAGCTGCGGGCGGGGCGTCAGTGTCAGCTCCAGCTGCGGGCGAAACATCCTCAGGTGAATCCTCGTAAGCATTGGCACTGTGTTCAATCTGCTCGGCAACCTTCGGATCGGACACTGACTGGGCCACGCGACGCATCCAGCGTTCAGGCGGCTCATGGTCACGGCGAAGTCGCCCTCGTTCCATCAGGGTTGCAACCATCGTGGTGGCGAATTCCAGGTCAAGATGGTGAGCAGCAATCGGTGCCTGACCGTTGACCAGTTTCGGATTGACCACAGCGAGCTTGCGTCTGCGCAACCACGGCCCCTGGTAGATGCTCACAGACTGGAAACGCTCATAGGGCATGATCGTCAAGGTGTGAGTGACCCGCCCATCGCGCACCGCCATCACCCGTTCGGTCAAAGCCGAGCCGCGCCTGCGCCAGACAATCGGATCCATGACTTTTGAGCGCTCCGGGTTGGGCACAAAGTAGCGGCTGGAACTGCGGTTATCCCCATGCAGGCCGTCGTGGATCAGGGCGAGGGGGTCATCCACACCCAGGTCCTGGATCACCATCCACACAGCCAGTTCAGCTTCTTCGCGCGTGCCGACCGGGAGCAGCACGTAGGAGGCGTCAGCCATTTCCGATCCGTTGGAAGAATTGCCTGCGTAGCCGGCCATCGAGACGGTGACGCGGTACCAGTCTTTGGTGCGCCACAGGAAGGGTTGCGTGATACGCACGGAGTGGACGCGTCGCGGCGGAATGGTTTGGGAACGCGTCGAAGTCAGGCCCTTGCGAATACGGATGCCCGAAGCTGAGATGCCTGCGCGGAAGTCAAACGCGCCGGCAAAACGGCTCCACACAACACTGCCGATGGGCAAAATACCGACGATGATCGGGATGAAACCTGACACGCCTGCCAGCCCCTCCGTCAGTATCAAGGCGATCATGCCGATCATGGCGGCCAGGAACACCAGGAAGGAGATGATCAGGCCAACCGACATGAACAATGAGGCAATGAGACGGCCAGATGGCACACGGAAGACTTCATTTTCCTGTGCCTCCGGAGCAGGAGCACCAGTGCCGATACTGTCACTTGCGGCGACCTGTTCACCGAGGTCAACGTCGGGAGCTTCCGCGGCAGCTTCACGTGCCTGACGCGCCAGTGCAGCGGATGCTGATCCGGATGTGACACCCGCAGCCAGTGCGAGGATTTCGGCGCGCAGATTGTGGAGTGTTTCAGTTTTCAGGTAACCGAACTCCAGGTTCGAATGTGACCCGCCTGCCACTTCGATGGTGACTTTGCCCAGACCGAAAATCCTGCCAAGCAGAGGCTGGACGATGTCAACCGCCTGGATTTTTTCCAGTCGGGCGTGGCGTTGTACTCGGAAGATGATGCCCGACCGGTACCAGACGGCTTCATCGGTGAGAGCGTAGGCTGTGCGCTTCCACGCACAATAGGAGTACACGCCCACCAGCACCGAAAAGAGCGCGATTGCTCCCAGAATGTAGCCCACGATATGGAGTCCCGGCGTGTGGGAGATGACGTCCGAGTCAAGCAGCTCAGAGATCACACCGGTGCCTTGGTAGGCCAGGAATGCCACCAGGGCAGCAAAGAACTGCCACGTGTTGAGGACCGGTGAAATGCGGTGGACTTTACGCCAGCCTTCCTCCGGCAGCGCATTGTCGAGGGCGCTCGCCGTGCACTTCTTTCGCTCGGACTGTGACGGCGTGCGTGAAGCGGGCAGAGTCGCCCTCGTATGCGGAGTCGATGCAGCGGACGAAGGTGACTGCGAAGGCGAGCATGACTGTGCGGGCGTCGTTCGCGTTGTCGGCTCTGCTGGTTCTGTGGGCGCAGGTGCGCCCGATGGGTCTGCGGTCTCGTTGCTCATATCGCTCACAGTCCCGTCAGTTCTTCAGAGCCACGCTTAGCCAGCATGTCGCGCAGCTGGGCTGCCTGGTCGGTCGGCAGGCCATCAATCGAGCCGGCCGTTTCGTTGGACGCTGTATTGATCTTGATGGACGCAATGCCGTAGTGACGGGCTATCGGCCCCTCGGACACATCGACATACTGGATTCGACCGTAGGGGATAATGCTGAGATTGCGGAACATGATGCCGGAGCGGATCATGAATTCGTCGTTGCTGAATGCGAATCCCAGCGCGCGTACCTGCCGCTGGATCAGCCAGATCTGCCAGATGCTGTACGCAATGATGACTCCGGTGCCGATCCACCACCAGGGAAACGACACGATAGCCAGCACTGCGAAGATCAGGGCAGGCGGAATGACAAAGATCAGAACTCCAATTGTGCGCACTCGAGCCAGCGCCGGCGACACCGGCGTAAATGTGATGCCTTCCGGACTCATTGGATCTGTCATCACGGTCTCCCTCATCATTCGTTCAATTTTCATCGTCAATAGTGGCACATCGTTGGGGCGAAGAACATGCTGAACTCTCACGCGTCGTTCAGCCAACTTTCAGGATGAACCGCCACACTAACTGTATGGCTGTTCATATCCCGACTTCCTCCGACTCCACCGAAGCACGTCTGCTCGTCGTCGATGACGAGCCGAATATCCGCGATCTCCTCGCATCATCATTGCGTTTTGCTGGATTCGAAGTGATCGCTGCTGCGGATGGTGCCAGCGCTTTTCACGAGGCCACGCAATCCCACCCTGATCTCATCGTGCTGGATGTGATGCTGCCCGACATGGATGGCTTCACGGTGACGCGGCGTTTACGCGAAGCGGGTATCACGGTTCCGGTCCTGTTCCTGACTGCGCGTGACGATATGCGCGACAAAATCCAGGGGCTGACAGTGGGCGGAGACGACTATGTCACCAAACCTTTCGGCCTGGAGGAAGTCGTCGCTCGCATCCGCGCCATCCTGCGCCGTACTCACCACAGCGGCGAAGATGACGGCATGCTGCGTGTGGGGGATTTGGAACTGGACGAGGATGCTCACGAGGTTCGCCGCGCGGGCATCGATATCGAGCTATCCCCCACCGAGTTCAAGCTCTTACGCTACCTGATGATCAACGAGGGGCGCGTCGTCTCCAAGATGCAGATCCTTGATCACGTGTGGGAATACGACTGGGATGGTGAAGCAGCCATCGTTGAGTCGTATATTTCCTACCTGCGTCGCAAATTGTCAGTCGAAGGATCGTCGGGCGAGCTCATCCACACTCGCCGCGGCGTGGGCTACATGCTGAGGGAAGACAGCTGACAGTGCAACCCGTCCAATCTGCCCGGCAGATATGGGAACACCGGCCCCTGTCATCACGCATGGTGATCTTGACAGTGGCCTTGCTGGCCCTCGGCCTGACAATGGCTGGAGCAGCAATGATCGGCCTGCTTCAGCGTCACCTGACCTCACAGATCGACGCGCAACTGGTCTCGTCAGCATCACCCCTGGCCCGGCAATCCCTCACCGAATTGACGAACACCAACGCTTATGTTCCAACCCGATTTTTCATTCGCGCGGTGCACGCCGACGGGCAGACCTGGACCTATACGTCGCCTGAAACCTTAGAGTACTCGGGCACGCCGAATATTCCCGACCTGCTCGAGCCGGGCGAATTTGCCAATACTGAATCCGGGTGGACGCGGCCCGTCACCGTCTCATCGTCACTGCCCGGCTCCACGTGGCGGGCAATGGCGATTCCGCTGGGAGTGCGAGGCAGTCAGGATCCCGTTGGGGTCATGACCATTGCACTTCCACTCACTGACGTCCAGCGCACACTGTCAGACACCGCTTTCTACTTCCTGCTGACCTCCATGATTATCGTCATCGCAGGAGGGACGATCGGCCAGTACCTGGTGCGCAAGTCTCTCAAACCGCTGCGCAATATTGAGGTCGTTGCCGGTCGCATCGCTGCCGGAGACCTGAGTCAGCGCATCCCACCCGAACCGCCAACCACTGAAGTCGGATCGCTGGCATTGTCACTCAACACGATGCTCAGTCAGGTCGAACAGTCATTCCATACGCGCGCCGAGTCTGACCGTAAGATCCGTCGTTTCGTCTCTGACGCGTCACACGAGCTGCGCACTCCTCTTGCCGCCATCCGCGGGTACGGCGAGCTCTATCAGATGGGAGGCGTGCCCGGCAACCAGGTTCCAGAAGTCATCAGTCGTATTCACTCCGAGGCCACGCGCATGGGAAACCTCGTGGAGGATCTGCTGACGCTGGCACGAATTGACGAGGGGCGACCTCTTGCCCTGACTCCGGTGGACCTCGTCAAAATTGCTGACAATGCTGCCTCCGACCTTGAGGCGCTCGATCCTGCACGCGACATCACCGTCAGGTCACTGTCCGGGCGTAAAGCTCCGATGACGTTGACGGTCAATGTGGACCGTGACCGCATTCAGCAGGTTTTCACGAATCTGGTAGGCAACATCAACCGCTACACGTCCAGCGATACGCCAGTGGAGCTGGCTCTGGGACTCAACGACGGCATGGCGATCGTGGAATTCCGTGACCACGGTCCCGGCATTGCTGAAGACGAACAAAAACGCGTCTTTGAGCGCTTCTACCGCACTGAGGATTCACGCGCGCGCACGACGGGCGGATCTGGTCTGGGATTGGCGATCGTTGCTTCGATTATTGGGGCGCACAACGGCACCACTGAGCTGAAAACGACCCCTGGTGGTGGCTTGACGGTGCGTATTGAACTGCCCACACATTTGACTGCGGAGGACCTCACAAACGAGGCAGATCAAGGCATGTGAGGCGCTGCGCGCTGGGCGCGCGATGCTATTTCGCCCACACATCCGCCTTTTTTGGGACTCTCGGGTAGGAATATGACACCAAGTGCGGCTACCATAGCTCGGTATCATCCCTTTCAAGGAGTGTGAATCGTCATGGGTGCTGAAGCACCTCAGTGGCTGTTCAGTTCATTTGTTCAGTCAATGCAGGAGTTGGGGGCTACCGCAACGCCCGCTCAACTTGACGCCGAGGCTCGTGAACTCCTCAGCCGGTGGAATGAGCCGGGTCGAACGCTGCACAATGTGCGGCACCTGATCGATGTACTGGCGCATCTCGATGAGCTGTCGGGGTCAACACACGATCCCGATGTTCTTCGTATCGCAGCGTGGTACCACGGTTTGATCCTGAACCGCGCTGTGCAGGCGGCTTTGTGGGGTTCAAGCCCGCAGGCCGTCAGCGCCGAGTGCGCCGAATTGACTCACGAACACTTGACCGGACTGGGAATCAGCGACGACGTGGCAATGCGGGTTGCCGACCTGATTCGCATGGTCGCCATACACACCGCCCCGCGTGATGACGTGGACGCGCAGGTTCTGGTGGACGCTGACCTCGCTTCGATCGCTGCCGCGCCGCAGGAGTACAAGAAATTCCGTCAGTCGCTGCGTGAAGAATACGAACAAGTCGATGATTTGGCCTACTTGCGTGCCCGCCGGATCGTGGTGCGCCGCCTGCTGGCTCGCGATTCGGTCTTTCACTCCCCTGGCGCTGCTGAATGGGAGTCGCGTGCCCGCGAAAACCTGGAAGCTGAGCTGGCCAAGCTCGATGAAGCAATTCTTGAGAAGGATCCTTCTGATATCTCATCGGCCAGTGACAACACCTCCGGCATCGAAGTGGTGGATGGACCCACAACCGGTCAGTTTGACGATGCGCAAGTAACATCGTCGGGTGCCATCATCATTCGCCGCAAGCATTTGAAGTGGAATAACTGCTCGCAGATGCAGGATGAGGGTGACGACGATGACGTCGAGACGACATCCACCATCCCTGTGCTGGCTCCCGAGGCAGCGGATGGTTACGCGGCGCGCCCCGGTTCCGATGGGGATGACGACTCCGACAACGAAGATGCTTCCTCACTGGAAACAGCTATCGAGACGCTGGATGTGCCCAGCCGCCCCAGTTCTCAGTCCTGAAGCCGCTCGTCAGGCTCCCCCTCGACGCGCGTTCGCAGGAGGAGGCGTTCTTCCCGCGCGTTCACAGGAAAAAGCATTCTTCCTGCGCATCCACAGGAGGAGGTATTCTCTGCGCGCATCCACAGGTTCCAGGCGCAATGTTTTCGAGGGCGGCTGCCCTTCCTACGGTATGTGTGACGAGCCCACCGCGGGTTCGCGCAACCGAAAGGATGATCCCCGATGGCAACATATAACGTCGACTCAGATCTAGTTGCTGCATCTGCGGCCAATATCGGCGCCACAGCCGAACGTATTCGAACAGAAGTGGCATCCATGATGGCTGATCTTCTGGCCCTGCAGGACACATGGACGGGAGTTGCGTCAGCTAATTTCGCTGAGCTGACCGCCTCCTGGCGCGCAACTCAAACGCAGGTTGAATCGTCATTGGATTCGATCAGCACGCAGCTATCCGCTGCTGCCAACGTCTACGCTGATGCCGAGTCGCAGACCGTGTCGTTGTTCGCGTAAGTGACGATGTCGCGAACATGCGAGGAAGCCCCGCCGAGCACGTGTGCTCAACGGGACTTCCTCGCGCTTAACTGGATATGCGGTCAGCACCTTCCAGTCAATTGGTGTCTGTAGGTCAGATGCGGCTTAGTACATTCCGCCCATGTCATCGCCACCGGCAGCGGGCGCTGCTGGCGGTTCTGGCTTGTCGGCCACAACGGCCTCAGTGGTCAGGAACATTCCGGCGATGGATGCTGCGTTCTGCAGTGCGGAACGAGTCACCTTGACCGGGTCGGAGATTCCTTCAGCCATCAGGTCACCGTATTCGCCGCTGTCAGCGTTCAGGCCTTCGCCCGGCTTCATGGAGGACACGCGATCCACCACGACGCCGCCTTCGAGTCCGGCGTTCTCAGCGATCTGCTTGATAGGAGCTGCAACAGCCAGGCGCACAATGCCCACGCCTGTTGCCACGTCGCCTTCGACCTTGAGGTCGTCCAGCGCTGCGTGTGCGGCGTGGAGCAGTGCCACACCACCACCGGCCACGATGCCTTCTTCAGAGGCTGCGCGGGCGTTACGGATAGCATCTTCGATGCGGTGCTTACGCTCCTTCAGCTCAACCTCGGTTGCGGCGCCGGACTTGATAACGGCGACACCACCGGAAAGCTTGGCGAGGCGTTCTTGCAGCTTCTCGCGGTCGTAATCGGAATCGGTGTTCTCGATCTCGGTCTTGATCTGGCGGATGCGACCATCGATGGCGTCCTTTTCACCGGCGCCGTCCACAATGGTGGTCTCGTCCTTGGTGACGACAACCTTGCGGGCGCGACCCAGCAGTTCCAGATCGGCGTTCTCGAGGGAAAGGCCAACAGTCTCGGAGATGACCTGACCGCCGGTCAGGATGGCCATATCCTGCAGCATTGCCTTGCGGCGATCGCCAAAGCCGGGAGCCTTGACGGCCACTGACTTGAAGGTTCCGCGGATCTTGTTGACGACCAGTGTAGCCAGCGCTTCACCTTCGATGTCCTCAGCAACAATCAGCAGGGACTTGCCGGACTGCATGACCTTCTCAAGCAGGGGCAGCAGATCCTTGACATTGGAGATCTTGGATTCCATGAGCAGAACGTAAGGGTCCTCAAGGACTGCTTCCTGACGCTCAGTGTCGGTGACGAAGTACGCGGACAGGTAGCCCTTGTCGAAACGCATGCCTTCGGTGGTCTCCAAGGTGGTGTCGAAGGAGTTGGTCTCTTCAACAGTCACAACACCTTCGGCTCCGACCTTTTCGAAAGCTTCAGCGATGAGCTTGCCGATGGCCGGATCATTTGCCGAGATCGACGCGGTTGCAGCGATCTGGTCGGTGGTTTCGATCGGCTTGGCGTCCTTGTGCAGCTGCTCAACGATTGCTTCAACTGCCTGGTCGATGCCGCGCTTGATTCCAATCGGGTTGGCGCCGGCTGCGACGTTACGCAAACCTTCGTGTACGAGTGCCTGGGCAAGAACGGTTGCGGTCGTGGTGCCATCACCGGCGACGTCATCGGTCTTCTTGGCAACTTCCTTCACCAGTTCGGCGCCGATGCGCTCAAACGGATCTTCGAGGTCGATTTCCTTGGCGACAGACACGCCGTCTTTGGTGATCGTGGGAGCTCCCCACTTCTTGTCGAGGACAACGTTGCGGCCCTTGGGGCCAAGCGTGACCTTGACGGTGTCAGCCAGAAGATTCAGACCGCGCTCCATGCCACGGCGCGCTTCCTCATCAAAATGAATGAGCTTGGACATGCTATGTATATTCCTTCCGCATTGCGGATCGTAGGGACGGTGCCCGCGACGGACGATTCCACTGGCAACGTTCTTGTCTCGTTGCCGGTGTAACCTCACCAGCCCTAAGGTCTTTTATCACTCTGCCTTGGCGAGTGCTAATCCAATTTTGGCACTCTCGACCCGAGAGTGCAAGACGGGCATAGTCGCTCATAGCGAACAGTCATGAAGCGGGTTGTACCGGCGGATAGCCCGCCCAGCGGCCACCTTGCCCGGCAGCTGTGACCGACGGCGCTGAGCTGCGCGTTCTTTAACATTCAGTCAGTGCGGGAGGGCGCTCGTCTTCTCGCACAGGGCCAGGCGCTGTTCCTTGTCCGAACGGTTGGCCGCCCAGCTGCTCGCGATCATGTTCTTCCAGAAGGTACGACAGATCCGGTCCCACAGGGACAACGCGGGTGGGGTTGATTTCCTCGTGCACGATGTAGTAGTGCTCTTTGATCTGTTGGATGTCCACCGTGTCACCGAAACCCGGTGTTTGGAACAGGTCCTGCAGGTAGGCACGCAGTACCGGCATGTCACGGATCATCATCCGATTGGCTTTGAAGTGCCCGAAATAGACTGCATCGAAACGCACAAGGGTGGTGAACAGTCGCACGTCAGCCAGCGTGATGTGGTCACCGACCAGGTAGCGGCGGGAGGTGAGCCGATCACTAACCCAGTCCATTGCGCGCCACAGATCTCGATAGGCGTCCTCGTAGCTGGATTGGTCAGCGGCGAAACCGCACCGATAGACACCGTTGTTGATGTTCGGGTAGACCTCGTCGTTGACGGCTTCGATTTCGTCCACTAACGACTCTGGATACAGGTCCGCAGCGCCGTCACGCTGCACGCCTGACCACTGTGTGCACATGTCGATGGTCATCTGGTTAAAGTCATTGGTCACCACGGCACCACTGGGGACATCCACAATCGCAGGGACGGTGCTCCCTTTCGGATAGTCGGGCACGCGCGCAAAGTATGCGTCCTGGAGGCGCTCGATGCCAAGCACCGGATCACGGTCGTCGGGGTACATCCCACTGTAGTTCCATGACCGGGCATCGTGGGTGGGGCCTGCCAGACTCAGTGTCAGAGCGTCCTCCAGACCCATGAGTCGGCGGATGATGACAGCGCGGTGTGCCCACGGGCAAGCTCGGGCGGCCATGAGGCGGTAGCGGCCAGACTCGACCGGCCACAACATGTTCCCCACTTCACGTGCATCGCCTGATCGCGGTTGCGGAGCGGATCCTGGCGGGATCGACGACACAATCCTGTCAGCAATGTAGGCGGTGTCGCGTACGTACGCGCCTTCGGTTGCGGCGTTGTGAGCTTTCTGAGCGTCGTCAGCCATATTTCCGCCTCTTCTTGAGGGGTTCCTCTTATCTGAGCAGGACGACCACGTCGTAGTCACCGACATCATCGAAGTTCTCGCGAACCTCGTCAATTCCCAGGACTCGGGCGATTTCGTGGGCGGATTTTTCGATCTGCGGATCGGCGTAGTACACCACAGAAACGTCGGAGACCCAACCTTCTGCGTTCTCAGCGGTAGTTCCGGGGAATCCTGCCTCGTTCAGCGCTGCGGATTTTTCGGCCGCAAGCCCCTCGACACCCGTGCCGTTGAGGACGCCGATCTTGACATGCTTGTCGATGATGTCCCCAGATGGCTCATCTCCAGACGATTGAGCTTCTTCGCCCGATACCTGTGTGTCGGTTGAGCCAGTTCCCGAAGAATCTGGTTTCTCATCTGCCTGCTCGCCCGATTGCACATCGCCCGAGGGGGGCGCGGCCGACTGTGCGACCGACTGAGTCGAATCGGACTGTGACGGCGTGATTCCTGCATTGGTGAGGACTCGCGCCAGACCCCATCCGAGCAGCGGGATAACGATGAGAAGAATCAAGAACGGCGCGACTGAGCGCCATTTCGAGGACTGGGCGCGGTGCATACCGACCGGCATATCTTCGCCAGCTCGATCAAATTCATCCTTCGGATACTGTGAGCTCACGCGCTTAGACTATCTGTAACTGTCACTTTTGTGCGGCCAATCGGCCGGGTGTCGCATCGACAGCGCCGGTTACGACCGTCTCAACATACCGCTCAGACCGCGGCTCGAGGGGCGCCCTCGTCAATAAGACGGGATACGCTAGGTACGTGAGCGAAATTGAAGGCGGCACCGGCCCGCGACCATTGAGTGAGCTGCTTGATCCGGGATGGGCGCGGGCGCTGGCTCCGGTTGAAGAGCGCGTGCATGAGCTTGGACAGATGTTGCGCTCGGAGATTCAATCTGGTCACGGGTACTTTCCTGCCGGACGGGACGTGTTGCGCGCGTTCACATATCCGTTTGATGAGGTCAAGGTGCTCATCGTCGGCCAGGATCCCTATCCGACACCCGGGCACGCCATGGGGCTGTCGTTTTCTGTTGCTCCCGGGGTTCGCCCGCCTCGATCCCTGGAGAATATCTTCACTGAGTTGGTGGAGGATCTGGGTGTGCCTCGTCCGACCAGCGGTGATTTGACTCCCTGGTCACGCGAGGGAGTGTGCCTGCTGAACCGCGTCCTTACTGTGCGCCCTGGCGCGCCGGCTTCGCATCGTGGCCGCGGCTGGGAAGAGGTGACGGATTGCGCGATCGATGCTCTTGTTGGACGAGGGAGGCCTCTGGTCGCTGTTTTATGGGGTCGCGATGCTCAGGGACTGAAGCCGCGACTGGGTGCAACACCTGTGGTGGAGTCTGCTCATCCGTCGCCGCTTTCTGCTCGTCGCGGGTTCTTCGGTTCTCGGCCGTTTTCGCGTGTCAATGCGCTGCTGCAGTCTCAGGGTGCGGAGCCGGTCAACTGGCAGTTGCCGTAGGAATCTTAGGGGTCACTCTTTCAGGCGGGACCGCTGGCCGCGGATGCAGATAGCGCCGCAGAGGCCGGCAATCTGAAAGCGGACTTTCGAGGACGGATTGGACGCCATTAGGCAGAACTCTGCTCTCACGGCCGTGCTGACCCCTGAAAGTTGGACAGTTATGTGTTCAGTCGTGAGTGCGAGGAGTCAGTTCATTCAAAACGGCAGGAGATACGAGCGCGCCGCTTTTACTCTTTGCTCTTGTCTACGTTGCGTTGGCGATGTGGAGATTCACAAGGAAGCGAGGGATCAGACTGAGCCTTTGCCAATTGGCGGAGGCTAGCCCCGTAGCGGCATACCTGATTCGGCAGCATCCCCTGGCAGCCACCAGTAGCCACTTTGTATCCATTTCGTACCAGTTCCCGGTCCGGCCTGTGGTAATGTACCGCGGGACGCTGTTGACGCGCCCATACGCATCGTACTAGCAGATAAAGAAACAGAGGACACGCGGTGAAACGTTACGCACTACCACTTCTGACACTTGCAGCAGCTTTGACACTCACTGCGTGTGGCGGAAGCAATGCCGCCGAAGGCGACAAGACAGCGTGCGGGCTGTACAAAGAGGCCGTTGATATCTTCGCCACCATCGCGGATCGCTCGGCGCCGAATGAGGACACACTGTCGCAGATCACCGACAAGCTCAATAGTGCGGAAGACGCAGCGGAAGATCTTCACCTTCAGGACAAGCTCGTGCGGACAAGAAACAATATTGAGAAGTTCAGCGAGACCCAGAATCCTGGCATGCTTGACTCATTTGCCTCCCAGACAACCGGAGTTGTCGAAATGTGCCAAGAGCTCGGTGTCACAGTTAAGCTGACTGAGGACCTCCAGACGTCCAGGTGATCGACACAGGACAGCACTTTGACGCGTTTCTTAAGGTGTAGTCAAGGCGTCACCAACAAGCGCACCTGCTGTTCACTGCGATAGACGCAATTCCTCTGAAAACGAATGCGTCGAGCATTCACCGAAACTATGGAGATTCCGGGTTAATGCCCGGATTTCTACTGCCCATTTCAGACATCATCGACGCGGGCAGTGTTGTACGCACTCGCATACAAGTGAGGCGCTCCGTTTGATACCCTTTTCTGGTAACTCTCGCAGCGCCTCGCTGCTTTTCCAACGCGCCGTCTCCGCTCACACAACCAGGCCAGCGACGACTGGCATCAGCTCCAGCTGGGGGCACTCCCGATGAGCAGATGGCGTACAGGGTGACGCCACTCCGCTCCTAGTTGGCTTCGCAGGATCAGTAACAGCTAACGGATCACATAGTTGCTGAAAAGTCCGCTTAGGGATTGAAGGGATTGCGCGCCCGCTGACACACCAACTATTCGTCGGCTCAACGCCGGCCTGACGTCATCCAATTCGAAAGTATGGAGCCACCTGCGAGACTCGAACTCGCGACCGTCCGCTTACAAGGCGGGTGCTCTACCAACTGAGCTAAGGTGGCCAGCTCACATATCTTGCCATGAGCACGCCAGTGAACACCAATCGAATCTATTGAGTGTGAAGAATCCCTCGAGACGACTACTCACCGCTTACGGCAAGCGCGAACCGCTTACTCAGCCATCCCCGAAATAATGTCGGAGGCAAAGTTCTCCAGCGTGAACGGAATAACCTTCGTGCCATCCTTCACGTATTCGGGGGTGCCGTACGAATCGCCGCGACCCGCGAACTTCTTCTCGCCCCATACTTTAGTGGAGTTCGCCAAGTAGGTTTGCACCGCATTGGCGTCGAAGGTCGAGACAACTTCGTCAGGAACTCCCACGGAACGGGCGAGTTCCGCCACCTTGTCAATGGACTGATCCATTGATTTGACGACGCGTGTATCGCCAGACGTCCACTGCTCATTGAAGAAGCCCATCAGCGCGTGGTGGAACGCCACCCAGTGTTCGGGATCCTTCTGTGCAACGATCAGCGATGCTGTGGTCGCGGGTTTCGCGTAGTCCATGCCAACTGTTGTGACGGGCTGGTAGGCAATGTTGAACTTCCCGTCAGTAGCAGCCTGGACGATTTCTTCACCGCCCGCGGTGTCAACCTGCGCACATACGTGGCACGAGTAGTCAAAATAGATCGTCAGCGTCGGCAGGTTGGGATCAGGATCCTCAATGCCGTTGTGGGAGTACACCACCGGCGACGAATCTGCGTAGGGTCCCAGCAGCGCTGCGGCCTCCTCGTCAGGCAGAGCCGAACCTTTCGGGCGATACGTCAGCATCACTGCCGCCACAGCTGCAACCACGGCGACGACAATCAGCACGACCACGCCGATGATGATGACGCGGGTACGCTTTTCCGACTTGAGCTGGGCTTCGCGCATCTCCCGCGCCTTCGTGCGCGTATCACGCGATGATTCTGACTTCGCCATCGGTTATGTGCTCCTCGCTTCGGGCAGATACTGATTTTCACGCAGGATCATTATGACGCGATGACCCACCTGACGCGAACCCAACAGGCCAGAGCATCCACAGCCGCCTTCCTCGAAAACCGCCGTCAGCACATCTAGGAAACCGTCGTCAGCCAGAACGCGACCGGGATCGCCAGGAAAGCCGCACTCAACAGCGCACGCCCCCACCACGGCGGCGACACGGTGCGGAACACGATCGCCATTCCATCACGCACCGATTCAGTAAGCTCGAGGATCCTGAAGCTCATCAGCAGCACCAGTGAGACAGCCATCAGCGCCGTCAGCGGAATCATCTGAGTCGCAACTCCACTGGGATCGGAGAGTACCCCGCCCCATAGCACCAGGTCACCGGGCCATTGAAGGGTTTCCAGAGACATCTCAAGATAATCCCTCAGCACCGTCACAATGGCGATGGCCCACACGATCGCCGCCCATATACATGCGATCACCGAAGCGACGGCTATGCTCAGCACACCGACCACCACCATGATCGGCACTTTGAGAAGTGTCATGGCCGTATCTCCCGGCCCCGGCCCGTTGCGATCCCTCTGCCGGTTGACCTTGCGTTCGCGGAACTGCCCGATCACGCTGAATACCAGGAGGGTTGCGAGCACTGCGACCAGTCCCGACATGCCGTATGCGACAGGCAACAGCGAGAGGGCCGCCATCAGGCAGGTCGACAAGACCCCCGTTCTCTTCAGAGGGGGAGGTCGCCATTCAGGTTCGCCATCGGTTTCCTCGACGTCCCCTTCGCCCGGCTCCGCCAGTTCGAGGGGCGCAGGCTTGTCCACCGTAATTGCCGAGGGTGACTGCGCATCATCCCACGTCGGAAGTTTCTTGAACGACTCGCCACCCTTGTTGACCAGGAAGGGGCCTGCGCTTTGCCACCCTGGTTGCGCCTCATCGGGCGGAAGCGGAGGCACGTCGGTGGGGATGGCAGCCGTCTGGTCGGGAGAAGAAACTGGGTACGGTATCGTGACAGGCGGCTCCCACTGATTGGGCTGCCCGGCAGAGAGCTCTGGCTGGCCGGGTTGCGGTGCGCGATACACGTCAGTGCTCTGAGTCAGAGGCTGGGTGTACGCCTGATTGGTGGTCATATCGGGATACTGTGTTGTCTCAGGCGTGTCGCTCGTGTAGTCGTCCTCGTCAAATGATGAGGGCATGAATGTTGAGCCCAGGTCACCCAGGCTGGACGTGACCAGTGAGCTCCCCGTCCATGTGTCTGAGTACTGATCAGTTTCGTCGTCGTGGCCGGAGCCGTATCCATCGCGAGCGTGCGAATCTGCCGCACCGTTCAGAACGGAGCACAGGCTTTCGAAGCTCATACGGTTGTCGACAGTAGGATCCAGGCATCGTTTCATGGACGATGCCAAGCGAGGAGGCAATCCCGCGATATCCGCATCACCGGCAAGGACGCGCGAAATGATGACGCCGGGCGCTCCGCCTCCAAAAGGTGGTCGGCCGGTCAATGCGTGCAGGATCGTGGCGCTCAGGGACCACCAATCAGCCTGAGGAGTCACCGGACTGCCCGTCATTACTTCCGGTGCGGTGTAGCCCGCAGTGCCGGACACCAGTCCGGTCGCCGTCAGCCGGTCATCCCCATCCCCGACCGCGATACCGAAGTCGATGAGCACGGGGCCGCGTTCGGACAGAATGATGTTCGACGGTTTGATGTCACGGTGAACCACCCCTGCCCCGTGGACACGTTTGAGGATACGGTTCAGTGCTGTGGCTAGGCGTGCCACTTCGCTCAGTTCCATTGTCCCGCTGCGGATGCGCGAGGCGAGGGTTGGGCCGTTCACGTATTCGGTGACAACGAAGGGTTCGGCGGCTTCCGTTTCAACATCGAGGACGCGCACGACGCCGTCTGATCGGATTCGATTGACCGTGGCAGCTTCTCTGCTCAGACGCTGTCGGGCTTCCTCCGTGGCAGCCTGAGCCGGGTGCAGCATTTTCAGGGCGACTTGTGCTCCTCCATCGTCACGAGCCAGCCAGACAGTGCCGGCACCTCCCGTGCCCAGACGGCTGACCAGTTCGTAGCCGCCAACGCGTTGCCCGATATCCACATCCTTGAGCGTATCGAATGTTGACGCTCTGCAGGACTTAGATTCGAGGATTTTCGACTTTCACGTAAGAGCGGGCGCGGGAAGAAGCTCCCAGTGAGACTGTGGGCCATACGCGAGTCCAAGAATGACGAGACCTCTTTCACTCATGGCTGATTCTTGCACTGTCATAGCTGATGATGCTGGTCAGTGACATGCGCAACAGGACTGATTCACTATCTCAGGTATCCCCCGCTGTCGATCTCATGGTATTTTTAATCCAGTGCTTTCGTTCACAGGGGGAACGGCAGCATCGGCAGCGGTGAAGACGCCGTTGTCCCGGCTCTCTACTTGGATCGTCCGGCACGTACCTGTCGGTGGAGGTTAAAAACATGGCAACAGTAACGTTTGATAAGGCAACCCGCATTTACCCGGGTTCAGACAAGCCAGCTGTGAAAGAACTGTCCCTGGAAATCGCTGACGGCGAGTTCCTCGTCCTCGTTGGTCCTTCCGGCTGCGGAAAGTCAACGTCACTGCGTATGCTTGCTGGTCTTGAAGACGTCAACTCTGGACGCATTTTCATTGGTGACCGCGATGTCACCGATGTTCAGCCCAAGAACCGCGACATTGCAATGGTCTTCCAGAACTACGCTCTGTACCCGCACATGACTGTGCGCGACAACATGGGCTTTGCTCTGAAGATCGCTGGCACGGATAAGAACGAAATCCGTGAGCGCGTGAACGAAGCAGCACGCATCCTTGACCTAGAGCCCTATCTGGACCGCAAGCCGAAGGCTCTGTCCGGTGGTCAGCGTCAGCGAGTCGCAATGGGACGTGCAATTGTTCGTAAACCGCAGGTGTTCCTGATGGACGAGCCGCTATCCAACCTGGATGCCAAGCTGCGTGTTCAGACCCGTACACAGATCGCATCACTGCAGCGCGAACTCGGTGTCACAACCGTGTACGTGACCCACGACCAGACCGAAGCTCTGACAATGGGTGACCGCATCGCGGTTCTCAACAACGGCATCCTTCAGCAAGTTGGCACACCTCAGGAAATGTACGAACGCCCCGCCAACGAATTCGTGGCAGGATTCATCGGTTCACCTGCAATGAACCTGGGTCGTTTCAAGGTCGAAGGCAACTGGGGCGTCCTCGGAACTGCTCGTGTTGCCCTGTCGGATGCCACCATTGCGGCTCTGAAGCCAGAAGACAACAACACGGTCGTCATCGGCTTCCGTCCTGAGGGACTTGAGCTGGTTGGTGAAGATGTCGAAGGCACCATTCCGATCGAAGTCGACTTCGTTGAGGAACTCGGCTCTGACGCCTACATCTACGGACACCTTGCAGGTGTCGAGGGAGGCCACGGCCTTGGATCGGGTACCGACGAGAATCCTGATGAGAATAAGGAAGACAAGAGCGATCAGCTGATCGTTCGCGTTCCTCCGCGTACCGCCCCGAAGCCGGGATCTGTGATCCACGCTCGCGTCATTCCTGCGCAGCAACACAACTTCTCGGCGGCAACTGGCGAGCGTCTGCCTGCCTAAGCTAAGACTCACGAGGGTCAGCTGACGATGCAAATCTGATGCTGTTGCCCCACTGAAATATCACCGGTGGCTCGCCCCAACACGGGGCGGGCCACCTTTTCGTATCTCTTCTAGACACAAATTTTACACTCTGTCAAATTTGGATCGAACACTTTGCTCTTCACTGGTGCAGTTGAGGGCTTGCTGGAGGCAAGCAGCGTTCTACCAGGGGCTCTAGCTCGTGGGGAGTACGACAAGATGGAGCGGTCCCAAAAATTTGCTTGCATATCGGTTCAGTTTCGAACAGGCCGTTGATGGTTTCAGGCGAGGGCTTCCGCGTCAGAATCACATACATTACCCGTTGCCGGTTTATTCCTGCACGTCAGCGACGTTTGTCGTTTGAGAAAACACACGCTGCCATCGGCCCACCATCGGTAGGACGATCCGCAGCCATCCTGACCTCGCAGCACCTCAACTCCCGCCAATACCTCCCGACCACATTCCCAAACCTCCGAAACACGTAGAACAAAAGCGCAACGCTTCGTTTCAAGACCACTGAGGGAATCTTCAGCGCACTATTTGCCTGACTCATCCTTCCACGAGCACTTGTCACGACCCGTGGCCGGTGAGGCGGGCGATGGTGGTGGTGGACATCCTCCCACGAGCACTTGTCACGACCCCTTTTTCTTTACTCCAACCTAGTGGTAAGCTTTCGTTGATTGTCTCTCACAGTTGCACGGCAGCATAACTCAAATCCATTGACAGGTGATCACATGTTTCTTGCACCCTCTCGTCCAGGGCACAGTCCGACACGCACTCGCACATCAGCTTTCACACATTTGGCAGCATTATGCGCGGCAGCGCTCGCGTGTACCTCGAGCCTCGTAGTTGGTTTCGTCTCCCCGACTTGGGCTGATGACGCCGCCTCCGACTCTCCCGAAGCCTCCAATACCATTGCAGATTCACCGCAAAGCGGTACTGAATCGCCCTCAGAGCAGGGAGGTCTTCATATTCCTGAAAATCCGGGGGATCCCGCTGTTGTCGGTACTGTGGAAGATGAAGACTACTCCACAGCAGCCGGCGCGCCGATGTCTGGAGCTACCCCATTGATGACAGCGCCGGCCACCGATTCAGCACGCACCCGTACTCAACGGTCAGCCGCAACCGAATCGGCGCCAGATGCTGAACGCACTGAGGTCTATTGCTACACGCCTCAGCAAGATCTCACGTGCAGCGAGGACCAATTCCGTTCACTGATCACACAGGCTGGCTCCACACCAACTCGCATCGTTCTGGGAATGGTCGGCCCCTATCTCACCGACACTGTCACGATTCCACGCGGAGCTGACATTGAGCTGGTCAATTATCCTGCCAATGCGTGGGGAGCCAATTCCTCGTCGCTCATCGCTGAGGACGGGTTCAGGGGTTCTGCTCTGTTCAACGTCGAGGAAGGCGCTACCCTGACCATTTCTGCTCAACCCGAAGGCGGCGAGATCGAGATGGGCGCTCGCGGCGAGTACGTTAAGAATGGGCAGATCCTTGTCCACTCACGAGGAGCATTTGTCCTCAATCAAGGCACGCTCAGCGGCGTACGCGACCACTCAGGATTTCACATCGGTGCAGTGACCGTCACGGGTTCCAAAGCTTCGTTCACCATGAATGGCGGCACCATCACCGATAACCACAGGCGACAAGATCCCACCACTACTCAAAGGGGTGCAGGCAATATCGCAGTCAGCGATGGTGCAACGTTCATCATGAATGGAGGACTCATCACCGACGGTTGGGGCTCCGGCGTCAGTAAACACTCACAGTACGACTACGGTGAAGCAGGAGGGGTCGGCCTGTACAACGGCGGCCACATGGTGATGAATGGCGGTGAGATCTCCAGCAACAACGGCTTCGCCGGAGGCATTCTCGCAATGTCGTGGCCGTTCTCGAAAGAAGAAGCTGAACAGACCAAAGAATCAGCACGCAATACAGTAGAAATCAACGGCGGAACGATCACCAACAACACCAGTCGATTCAGCGGCGGCGGAGTTTTTTCATTTGGCAACTCCGTTGTGACAATGAACGGCGGAACGATCACCAATAACACCGCTCCCAATGGAGGCGGCGTAGGAACATTCGATGACTACGTAAAAGGCGCTGAAAAGACATGGGCAGAGATCCCCAGCACAGGAAAGCAGGCTGGGTACACCGCTGATGCCTGGGCAGACCTTTCTCCGGCAGCTTTTATCATGAATGGTGGAACGATTTCCCACAATAGCGCGGACCGCACCGGTGGCGGAATTAACGTCGTCAGCAACCGCGTTACTTTACGCGGCGGAAACATCGAAGCGAACACGGCGAAGCAAATGGGCGGCGGCGTGTACGTGTCGACCAAGTCCTACTCAGCGCACTTTGAAAACGTTGCAGTCAACCGTAATGAGGCTAAGCATATCGGTGGCGGAGTATGGGTCTGCCCGACCGGCTCCATCGACTTATACGTGACAGAAGGTGCCGGGATTTTCAATAACTCTGCCAGCCATTTCGGTTCCGATATCGCCCACGACAATTACGGTTCCGCCGGGTCGATCAATTTACGCTTGGCCAATCGTATGCTGGGTGGCGGCGACGTCACCTACTACTTCGATAACGAAGACCAACGTTTCTCCCCAGAGGCTCCAGGAGATCCGCAAAATTTCTGGGATCGGCCGCTCCGAAATGAGGGTCTCCACTCAGAGGCTACAGATCACACGAAGAATGATGCATCAACGCTGGCCAAGCTCACAATCACGGAAAACAGTGCCGAACGAGGTGCAGGAATCGGTTCAAACGGTAACGTCACTTTCGGAAAACCCGACACAGTTGATCTGGAAGTCGCTAAGCAGTGGCATGACAGTGAAGGCACCGAGATTCCCGGTGCGTCGCCCTCGTTGCCCTCAAGCATCACGATCCAGTTGATGCGCCAAATCGGGCAGCACGATCCGACTCAGCTCGGCGATCCCATTACCATTACTCCTGATAAGGACGGCAACTGGCGTCACACGTTTAAAGGTCTTCCAACAACCCTCATCGTCGCAGACAGTGCTGAATCACAGGAGGTCTCATACTCGGTTCGTGAGCTGCACGTTGATGGCTACGATTCACTCATCTCCCCGACCACCGTGGTTTCGGATAATCCCCAAGTACAGGCACTCACCGTCACGAATACGCAGACTCCAATGACTGTGACGGTCAACAAGATCTGGCAAGATGTTGATGGCGAAACGCTTGAAGGCACCTCCCCCGCCATCCCGGACAGCATCACGGTCCAGCTCACTCGCCAAATTGGCAAGGGCGACCCAACCAACGTGGGCGACCCCGTCACCATCACCCCCGATGCTGACGGCAATTGGACTTACACCTTTACGAACTTGCCACGAACCGTTGCAGGCGAGCCGGTTCGGTACGCAGTGGCCGAGACGCCAATCGAAGGATTTGACTCAGCTGCGCAGCAGACAGCAACGCAGGAGGGCTCTCACGATGTGGTGGTGACACTGACGAACAGGCAGAAGCCACCGACACCGCCTACTCCACCAACCCCGCCGACACCCCCGGCACCGCCTCGTCTGGTGAAAACGGGAGCTGATTCCACGGCGCTGTGGTTGTTCGGCGCACTGGGCGCTGCAGGAGTCGCTGTCAGGGCTGGAGCGCGTTTACGGCGCAGGGCTGAGAGATGAGAAGCTGCCCTGATGGCGAAGACCACGCCCCTGCACGGTTTTCACCATCAGGGCTGATCACCTGATCGTACAGCTTTCGCTGGAAGGTAGGGCGATATCGAGGACGACACGGATCGCCGTCAGGCCCCCATGGTCAGTGATCGTCGCGATAGCGTTCGACCCGCAGATGCAGCGCGTACTTCTCACGTAGCTGCGCGATCTGCGTCATCATCTCTGAATGGTGATGCCGGTCAAGGGCTTCTTGGTCATGCCAACGGTCGATCAACAGAACCGTCTCCGGATCATTCATCGGGAAGAAATACTCGTAACGTTCATTACCTTCCTGGGCGCGAACTCGATCAACAATGCCGCTGGTTACCATCTCCTGAGCAAATGCGCGGGCGCTCCCATTGTGTCCTGTGTAATACAGATTAACCGTTAGGCTCATCGTGACCCCCTGTGTCGCTACGTCCAGCGATTTACCGACCAGCCTATTCCTGGCGGCCTGTTCACGCGTTCTGTCCCCTTCACAAGGTATTGTCATGACAGGAGGGGCCAGCTGCGGCCGCTCCTCAGGCCATCATGGAAGGATGTCAAATGCGTCGTCTAGTTGCATCAGGCATTGCAGTGGCATGCCTCAGTCTCCTCGCACCGCTTACAGCGCACGCTGAGAGCGCCACCGCATCTGAGTCACCCTCGACCCCGCACACTATTTTGCAGCTGGGCGATTCCTACTCGGCCGGGAACGGCGCGCAGAACTACACGGACACGAACTGTTACCGCTCGCCCAATAATTACGGTGCTGTCACCGCTGAACGCCTTGGCGCCTCGTACACAAACCGTGCCTGCTCAGGTGCACAGTCGAAGGACTTCTACTCCTCACAGTCCCTGGGGTGGAAGAAGTCGGTGACGAAGACCTACGTTCTACCCAAGTCGACCTACCCTGACCAGCCCGCTGAATGGCAGCGCCGCGTCGAAGAATCCCAGATCTGCGGCGTACTTCCCGAGGGGAACTTCACGTGGGATATTCGCCAGGTCGCTCCCGCACCTGCCGGTTCTCTCTACACGGCCACCGCCGAATGCCACCTGTACGCGCTCCCTCAGCTCGACGCCGTCACCCCCGACTATGACTCCGTGTTCCTGACAATTGGCGGCAACGATGCCAACTTCTTCGGCATCATCGTGTCCTGCTTCATCGGGCGTGATGCCTCGTCCTGCCAGCAGCGCATGAACGAGGCTACCGTCACCGTCGACACCTTCCGCACGCGCCTCACCACCCTTCTGAGAGATATTGACGAGCGTGCCGCCGGCAACGCTGACATCTATCTGCTGTCCTACCCGGATCTGCTGAGCACGCCGTCCTACATGCTTCCCGAAGGTCCTGCAGGTTGGTTCGATGCCGGCACCACGCTGCGCACCCTCCAGGCTCGCTACACCGACCTGCAGTCCAGCATCATCAGCGATCTGAACAAGGCCAATGGGACGACCCGCTTCCACCTTGTTGACATTCGAGACGCCTTCGACGGGCACGGCCTCGATCCGCACATGGCGGCGTCCCAAGATCATTCCTGGATCTCAGCACCTTTCGCCTCCACCGACCTTATGGGCTACATGCATCCCACGCCCAGTGGCTGGGCAGCGGAAGCCGACACGCTCACCGACGCGATTCTTGCGCAGCGTTAAACTCGCGCACAAGGCAGAAACCGGGTTGGTCAGTCGCTCCTCGTGATCTTTCACTCTCAACGAGGGCGACCCCACCCCGCGCATCTGCAAGCCGGCGTCCGCCGGTCCATCCATGCGTCCCACATGACACGCCAATAAAGTGCGAGAATAGACCTATGCCTCAGTCCATGGAGATCACTGCTGCACGCGTCGATCCTGCGTTGCTGGACCTTCCGTGGGAAGTTCCGCTGGAAGACTGGCCCAGTGAGATTCTGGCCGCGCTGCCGCGAGGAATTTCGCGACACATCGTGCGTTTCGTCAACCTGTCCGGGCGCGTGATCGCCGTCAAGGAGATTGGCGAGTCGGTTGCCCACCACGAATATCAGCTCCTGCGCGATCTCGTGCGTCTGGATGCTCCGTCCGTCCAACCTACAGCTGTCATTACTGGCAGACGCGACCCGCAGGGCGAAGAGCTCAACGCCGCACTGGTTACAGAGCACCTGCAGTTTTCACTGCCCTACCGCGCATTGTTCAGCCAGTTCATGACTCCCGACACGGCGACTCGTCTCATCGACGCGCTTGCCGTGCTGCTCGTTCGCCTCCACCTGCTCGGCTTCTACTGGGGCGACGTGTCCCTGTCGAATACACTGTTCCGCCGCGATGCCGGGGCATTTTCGGCGTACCTGGTGGACGCGGAAACCGGCGAGCTGCACCCGAACCTGACGCCCGGTCAGCGTGACTACGACGTTGACCTGGCGCGCACGAACATTATCGGTGAACTGATGGACCTGCAGGCTGGCGGTTTCTTTCCGGAGGACGAAGACCCGATCATCGTGGGCGACCGCATCCGTTCGCGCTACGAGGACCTGTGGCACGAACTGACCGCATCCGAATCCATCGAGCTGAATCAGCGGTGGAAGGTCGCTGAGCGCATCGAACGCCTCAACGACCTGGGTTTCAATGTGGGCGAACTGCAGATGGTGTCAGATATTGACGGCACGCACCTGACGATCACGCCAAAAGTGGTGGATGCAGGGCACTACCACCGACAGATCATGCGTTTGACGGGAATGGATGTGGGCGAACAGCAGGCACGCCGCATGCTGAATGATCTGCAAACGTATCGTGCGATCACCGGTCGTCAGAACATGCCCATTGAAATCGTGGCGCACGAATGGATGCGTGACGTGTTCGAACCGATCGTCACCGGCGTGCCGCCCGAGATGACCCGGAAACTCGAGCCGGCGCAGATTTTCCATGAAGTTCTGGAGCACCGCTGGTACCTCGCTCAGCAAGCCGGACATGATATCCCGCTCGCTGACGTCATCGATTCCTATACGCGTTCCGTTCTGCCTCAAAAGCGTGACGAGGCTGTGCTTCTCGATCCTGACCCGCTCGATACTGCAGAGTTGCCTGCCTTCCACAATGAGGATATGTATTAACGAGGGCGACATTGCACCGCCCCTGACTACGTCTGAAGGAGAATCCGTGTCTGAGTTTCCTCACCTTTTCGCCCATCGCGGGGCCTCATCCCTCGCGCCCGAAAACACGATGGGAGCGTTCGTCAAAGCGATGGAAGTCGGGGCTCGTCGAATCGAGTTCGATGTCGACATCATGGGCGATGGAACATTACTGGTCATGCACGACCAGACTTTCGACCGCACCACGTCCGGTACCGGCGGCTACTACGACAAAGGTTTCAAGGACCTGCGTCGCCTGGATGCGGGCGCGTGGTTCTCCGACACATATCGCTTTGAGCGAGTTCCTGAGCTGAGCGAGGTGCTCACGTTCCTGGACGCCAATCAGATGATCGGCAACCTGGAGATCAAGCCGTGCCAGGGTGGGCAGACGCTGCGCAGCGAGCTGATCGACCGTATTTGTGTGCTCGTTGCCGGTATGAAGAATCCGTCGCAGATCCTGGTGTCCTCCTTTGATCACGCCCTCCTCTGCGACTTTTCCGTCGCATGGCAGGCACATCACCAGGGCGGCCAGGCCAGCGCCTTCGGTACGGTGCATCGATCCCTCGATCTGGGCTGGCTCGTTGACCCCGAATCCGAGTCGATCACCAGTGCCGTCGATGCCGCCGCCAAACTGGGGTGCACAGCGGTTCACCCTGCAAATAAGGCTGTCACACATCGCGACGTGGAGTATGCCCGTCAGGCTGGCCTGGAAGTGAACGTGTGGACTGTCAACGATGTTGATCGCGCACGCGAACTGGCCGCATGGGGTGTCACGGGTATTTTCACTGACCGGGTTCAGGACTTCCCGGCTGAGGCTCTGCGCGCCTAGAAGACGTTGTGGCGCGTCGGCCGTATGCCGGTCGACGCGCCGTCTCCTTCTGGCAGTTTCTGATACGCCAGGTGTGCAGCGTATCAACGCACATTCGACGAATGGCCATCAGGCTACTACCATCAAAGAAAACGGTTCGAAAGGATTCACACTGCCGTGATTCGTGAACGTTCACATTTATCGTTTTTTTCTCCGTTACCAGGCGCACTGCCTCTCAAGTCAGTCACAGTTACTGATGATTTCTGGTCTCCACGTCGCGAAATCGTCCGCACGCGCTCACTTTCCCATCAGCAGGCTCAGATGAGCAAACCGGGGCATCATTTTGATGCGCTAAAAATGGCGTGGAAACCTGGCCAGACACCAGAACCTCACATCTTCTGGGATTCAGATATCGCCAAATGGATCGAAGCTGCATCGAATTCTCTGGCCGCCCATCCAGATCCCGCCCTCGAAAAAGCCGTTGATTCCACGATTGAACTGCTTGCCGGCGCCCAGCAGGACGACGGCTATCTCAATACCCATTTCACGCTGGTCGAGCCTGACAAGCGCTGGACAAACTTGCGAGATCAACACGAGCTGTATTGCGCCGGCCATCTCATTGAGGCTGCCGTCGCGCATACGTATGCAACCGGCTCGACAAAACTGCTGGGTGTTGTCACCCGCTATGTCGACCTGATTGACCGTGTGTTTGCAGATGATGGACCCTGCAGTGGCGGCTACCCAGGTCACGAGGAAATTGAACTCGCTTTGGTAAAGTTGGCTCGTCTTACGAACCAGACACGCTATCTTGAATTGGCGCAACGCTTTATTGATCGGCGCGGCCAGAAACCCTCATACTTCGCACTCGAAGAACGCGCGCGGACAGGCATGCAGTCAGATGACACATACGAATATCATCAGGCGCATCGACCCGTACGCGAGCAGGATGAAGCGGTTGGGCACGCAGTGCGAGCCATGTACCTCTATACCGCAATGGCTGACCTCGCAATCGCCACTCACGATCAGCGTCTGCGCGACGCATGCGAGACCCTGTGGAATGACGTGACGACACGCAAAATGTATGTCACGGGCGGAGTGGGATCCGAACCAGCACTCGAATCCTTCGGGCCTGCCTATCATCTGCCGAACGAACACGGCTACGCCGAAACATGCGCAGCTATCGGCCTCGTTTTCTGGGCACAACGCATGGCGTACATGACCGGTCAAGCACGTCACATTGATGTTCTTGAGCGCGCACTGTACAACGGGGTGCTTTCCGGAGCCTCACTCGATGGCATGAGCTATTTCTACGATAATCCTCTTGAGTCCGATGGGACGCGTTCGCGTTCACCGTGGTTTGGGTGCGCATGCTGCCCGCCGAATTTCGCACGTCTGCTCACTTCGCTCGAACACTTTATTTACTCCATCGACGAGGGCGACTCTCCTGCCACTTCGACTGAAGATACCACGTGTCACACTGCTGACGATCACAAGGCTGAAGTGATGACCGTCAATCTCTATATCAGCAGTGAGGCATCGTGGCCTGTTGCAAACGGCAGCATGAAAATCCAGCAGACGAGCAACATGCCATGGGATGGCCACGTCAATCTCACTGTCAGTGCCAGTTCCCCGACAGAGCACATGCTGCGTTTACGAATTCCGCAATGGGCTTCGTCATTCACACTGGCCATCAATGGCGAGTCTGTTACCCCTGCGATGTGCGACGGGTACGCGTGCATCGAACGAACGTGGCACGACTCGACGCAGGTGGACCTTCGTCTTGCGATGGACACAACCCGCGTGTGGGCAAATCCCCGCGTAGGAGGCTGCGCCGGCAAGGTGGCAATTGAACGTGGACCTCTGGTGTATTGCGCTGAAGAGATTGACAACGATGCACCCATACCATGCATTGCCATAGCCGATTGCTCTGACGCCGATACTTCTTTCAACAATGAGCTTGGTCTCTACGAGCTTCATCTTTCTGCCGCCGCGGCCACCTCCTCGGACAACGCGGCACTGTACTCGCATCACTCGCCGTCATTGACAAGCACTCGCGCAACATTGGTGCCGTACTACGCATGGAATAACCGCGGCCAGGGCGCAATGGCCGTATGGCTCCTGGATGCAGAAAGACTGCGGTAACAGCCTCAACATCCCATGCCGTCTCCGCCCACAACGCTCAGTTCCCCAAGAAAGAAACTACTGTGCGGCAGCGTCCGTGCGCCGGTCGGCTCGCAGTGCCAGCAGTTTCGCCAGTGACACTTCAGCAACGGAGTCAATGATGAGCAGTGAACCGAGGATACCGGCGACCTTGCTCCATCCGGATCGGGGTTTCGAGGTGCGGATCGCCGTTGCCACCAGCATCGCACCGGTTGCAGCTTCCACCGCTGCGCCGACGCGCACAATCCAGGGCTTTTCAAGCGCGGTCGAGTGGTAAGCTTCCCAGATGTTGTGGCCGGTTGCTTCCGGTTCCCGCAGCAGAATGTCAACGCTTCGACCAATTGCATTGGAAATTCCGCGCGCCATGTGAGGCTGCGTTCCCTCAACTGCTTCAGCCTCGCACCTGCCGAGCAGGAAGTCGGCGGCACTATCCGGCAGGCCAACTGCCGCTACGACGGCTTTCACTGCCTCGTCACCGCTCTTTGTGGTGGCGTCAATGAGTGCGTCGGCGTCGGCACCGGGAATCATCGCGGCGATTTCTTTCATATTCGTGTTTTCGCCGACGAGCGCGTCGATTTCGTCGGTGCTTTTCCCGCTGACACCGCGTTTGCCGGGGACCATCAGGTATCGCATTGCCCAGTTGAAGGAAATGACATGTTCAAGATGGTCGTCGGTCACCAGGAATATCTGGAATTCGTCATCTGCCATGGACAGCGTGACCAGCGGCAAATCGCCGAAGTTCCAGCCCAAACGTTCCGGGGGCAGTTCGGCAAAGAGTGCGCGTGCATCGCCGGGCAGCTCGAGATCTGCAATATCGACACCTTCGAGTGCCGCCAACAGTGGGACGGACGATGCGGGAGTCCGTCCGATTTCGATAATGCGCGATTTCACTGCATCGAGCGGTTCGTTCATGTCGCCATTGAATTGGGCGCGCAGTTCGTCCTGGCTTAATGAGGCTGTTTCGTCGGCCGTATCTGGTGCGTCCTTGTCGGAATCGTCGTCGCCTGCCTCGTCCGCCCGCGCATCGTCGTGCGGTCCGTCAACAACTTCATCCAGGTGGTCTGACTGGCCGGCGCCAAGTCGCACCTCGGCCTTGTAGGTGGTGGCAAGTTCGTCAGCGAGTTCCTGTTCGGTTGGTCCCGGTTTGAGGATCTCGGAGCGAGGTCCGATGGTGGCGAGCTTGCCATCATCGTTGGATGCCATGACAAAGCCCAGCAGCCGCGTGCTGCGGTCAAACCACTCCAGTCGCGCGACGATTCCTCTCTTGGACAAGTCTTCAGCGACTTCTTCAGGATTGAGTGTCTGGGCAATCATCATGCCGTCAATCCGATTCCACTGTTGCGTCATTGGATCCTCCCACGTTGATTTCACTACCAGTATCTCATCACGAGCAGACGTCTTGCGCCCCATTTTGAGCAGTCAGGCGCCGTTTTCTGCCTTTACACAGCGAAAAGGCTCGGATGGTCACGCTCGACAGCGCGCCCATCCGAGCCTTCTTCACGTCAGTCACCGGCAAGGTGACCGTTCGCGGATGCTGTCAGTGACAGCGGCTCGCGAATGCTTACTTCATCTTGGTGCCGGTGGAGCCCAGACGCTCACATGCCTCGACAACGCGAGCAGCCATGCCAGCTTCAGCAGCCTTGCCCCATGAACGAGGATCGTACTGCTTCTTCACGCCGACCTCGCCGTCGATCTTCAGAACGCCTTCGACGTTCTGCATCATCCAGGCGGCAACGGGACGGGTGAATGCGTACTGCGTGTCGGTGTCGACGTTCATCTTGATGACGCCGTTTTCGACAGCGGTGGCGATTTCCTCAGCGGTCGAACCGGATCCGCCGTGCATCACCAGGTCGAAGGGTCGATCGCCAGCATCGAACTTCTTGCCCACAGCTTCCTGGATCTCTCCGAGGATCTCCGGGCGCAGCTTGACGAAACCAGGCTTGTACGCACCGTGGACGTTACCGAAGGTCAGCGCTGTGATGTAACGGCCCTTTTCGCCCAGACCCAGTGCCTCGACGGTCTTGATGCCGTCTTCAGGAGTGGTGTAGAGCTTTTCGTTGATCTCACCCTTGATGCCGTCTTCTTCTCCGCCGACAACACCGATCTCAACTTCAAGAATGGTGTTGGACTTCTGCGACAGCTCCAGCAGTTCCTGAGCGATCTTCAGGTTCTCGTCCAACGGAACGGATGAGCCGTCCCACATGTGGGACTGGTAGAAGGGCAGACGTCCTGCCTTGACCTCTTCGGCTTCCAGTTCCATGAGCGGACGAATCCAGGAATCAATGTTCTGCTTGGCGCAGTGGTCAGTGTGCAGCGCGACGGTGACTGGGTAGTTCTTGGCAACCTCGCGTGCGTATGCAGCCATAGCGAGTGAGCCGGCAACGCGATCCTTGATCGTCGAGCCGGACCAGTATTCTGCGCCGCCCACAGAAACCTGGATGATGCCATCGGATTCTGCTTCCGCGAAGCCTCGCAGAGCTGCAGTCAGAGTTTGGGATGAGGTCACGTTGATCGCAGGGTAAGCAAACTTGCCCTTCTTGGCGCGATCGAACATTTCGTTGTAGACCTCAGGTGTTGCGATAGGCACAGGAGCCTCCTCTTTGAACGACAGTCGGTCAATCAGTATTATCTCATGTTTTGCTCGGCCGTGGAGGGGAGAAAGTCCCGTCCGACCATTGCACACTTATTGGCAGCAGGCCCAGCGCATGAGTGTTGACAATGGCCTCTAGCTCGTCGCCTTTGTTTGCACAACCCATGCCCACATAGCAATGGCAGCGGCATGACCCACATTCATCGACCGGGTCGACCCATACTGCGTGATGTGCAGGATCTGGGAACAAGCCCGCCGCATAGCTTCGCTCAGCCCGCCGCGTTCGGCACCAAAAACCAGGCATGCCCGCTCGGGAATCACGGCCCCTTCGAGCGGGCGCGAGCCCTCCACATTGTCGATGCCGATAAGCGTGATTCCCTGCTCGACGCACTGGCGAGCGAGTGCCTGACAGTCGTCAACATGCGCTACATCCAGGTAGCGATCAGTGACCATCGCGCCTCGACGATTCCACCGCTTACGCCCCACAATCCACACACGTCTGGCGCCAAGAGCGTTTGCGGTGCGCACAATCGAGCCGATATTGAAATCATGCTCGACGTTTTCAATCGCCACATGCAGCCCGGTGGAGCGCTGTGCCATGTCGGCACGGATGGCATCCATGGTCCAGTAACGGTACTGGTCTTCAACGTTTCGCGTATCGCCGTTCGCCAACAAGTCGGGGTCGAGTCGCTCGTCATCGGGCCATGAATTTGATCCCCCTGGCCACGGCCCTACCCCTGCAGGAGCGTTGGATGCTGTTGAACGATTCGTATCCTCCACGGCGACTAGGGTACACGGATAATGAGCACCTCGGTTTCACAGGTCGCCTTGACACTGCACTCCAGCTTGCCCCCTCGCCTCGTCTTGCCACTTCTCGACCTGAATACCGCGCACCGCCATACACGCAGACACATGTCGCGACAGCATCTGCACCTTCTTGCCCCGCATCTGCCCACTAACGGTTGATCCTCGATACATTAGAGCCATGAACGAAAACCTCTACGACACGGTGCCGCTCTCGCAGATGCCACCGGCCACTGCCTGGCTGTCCGACATGGATGGCGTCCTGGTCAAGGAAAACCGCGCGCTTCCCGGCGCGCAGGAGTTTCTCGACGCATTGAAATCGCACAACATGCCGTTCCTGGTGCTGACGAATAATTCAACGTTCACGAACCGCGACCTGTCCGCCCGACTGGCTCGTTCCGGCCTGGACGTTCCGGAAGACCGTATCTGGACGTCTGCCAACGCGACCGCTGCGTTCCTGTCGCAGCAGTCCCCGCAATCATCGGCTTACATTATTGGCGAGGCCGGCCTGACCACTGCTCTGCACAATGCGGGCTATATCATGACTGACACGGATCCTGAATTCGTGATTCTGGGCGAAACACGCTCCTACGACTTCAACGCCCTGACTCGCGCGATCCGTTTGATCGAAAAAGGCGCGAAGTTCATCGCTACCAACCCAGATGCGACCGGGCCTTCCGACGAGGGCACCCTTCCGGCAACCGGCTCCATTGCCGCGATGATCGAGCGTGCAACAAACCGCTCGCCCTACTACGTAGGTAAACCGAATCCCATTATGATCCGGGCCGCGCTCAATAAAATCGGCGCACACTCCGAGACCGCGGCGATGGTCGGTGACCGTATGGATACCGATATTCAGGCCGGTGTGGAGGCCGGACTGCGCACACACCTCGTGCTCACTGGCTCAACCGATGAACACGAAATTCAGAATTTCCCGTACCGCCCGTTTGGTGTTCACCAAGGCATTGGCGATCTGGTCGAATTGGTCGAAGCCGGACGCGGCTAAGCTCCGGCCAATCCGCGCCAGGCTGGGATCAGCGTGCAGGCTACCCTCGTGAATCGACCTTCCGGTCAGCACTCACTGAGATCGAGGTAAAAGCTAATCGAGGTCGAGGTCAGCCAGTCCGAGGGCACTGAAATACGGCAGTCCTTCTGCTTCGATACGCTCTTTGGCACCCGTGGCGCGATCCACAACAACGGCAACTGCCAGGACTTCTGCCCCGGCTTCACGCAGAGCATGGACAGCTTCGATCGGTGAGCCACCCGTGGTGGAGGTATCTTCCAGGACGATCACTCGCCTGCCCTGAACGTCTGGGCCTTCGATGCGGCGCTTCATGCCGTGGTCCTTGGCTGCTTTGCGCACCACGAATGCGTCCAGGTTCAGGCCGCGAGAGGCGGCTGCGTGCATCATGGCGGTGGCCACCGGGTCGGCGCCCATCGTCAGACCGCCCACCGCGTCGTAGTCTTCGGGCCCGAAACCAGCCTCTTCCAGCATGTCCAGCATGACGTGGCCGATCAGGGGGCCTGCCTCGTGATGGAGGGTGGCTCGGCGCATATCGACGTAGAAATCAGATTCTTTGCCCGATGCCAGCGTGACGTGCTCGTGGATCACGGCGAGTTCACGTACCAGTTCGGCCAGGCGCGATTTATGGGAGTCATTAGTCATGGGGCAAGCCTACCGCGTGCAGTGCCGGCGCGGAGAGCTTGCCCCATGACATCACATTGGGCATTTCACCTGGGGAGTATTCGCGTGTAGTGGAGTACCCTGGCGCCTCGGTTGCCCGTTCCGTCTGGCGTTCCGCGGCGCCTGCGCCTCCTTTACTGTTTGACGCCACCTGCTGCCAGGCCGGCAACGATGCGGCGCTGGAAGATCAGCACCATGATGACCAGCGGCACGGTGACCACCACGCCGGCCGCCATCTGGGAGCCGAACGGCGTCTCAAACCCGGATACGCCACCGAACTGGGACACAATGACCGGAGCAGTCTTCATGTCCTGTTTGTTGACCATCGTCACGGCAATGAGGAACTCATTCCACGCATTGATAAAGACGATGATGGCAGTGGTGAAAATGCCGGGAGCGGCGATCGGAATGATGACTTTGCGGAAGGCCTGACCTGGCGTGCAGCCATCGACCATTGCGGCCTGTTCCAGTTCGCGCGGCATCTGCCTGAAGAAGCTGGTCAGGTTCCACACGGCCAGCGGCAGTGCGAATGACAGGTCGGGCACAATCATCGACTGATAGGTGTTGATCCATTCCCACTGTGTAAACAGCTTGAGCAACGGCACCACGATGGCGACCAACGGGAACATCGACGAGGCGATGACAATGGTCAGTACCAACGTCTTGCCCGGGAACTCCAGTCGCGCCAGAGCGTACGCGGTGAACGTCGCGACCAGCAGTGCCAGAATCGTCGTCACGCCGGCAACGATCAGCGAGTTCAACAGTGACTGCGTGAACAGGCGGTCTGGCTTGAAGACCTCAACGTAGTTTTCCATGCTCACTTCGCGCGGCCACAGCGTCGTGTCGAAAATGTCGCGCGTGGGACGCAGTGAGGACACGATCATCCAGTAGAACGGAGCCAGACAGAACACCACGATCGCGATGATGCCGATCCATGAGGACGTGTCGAGCAGAGCCGCCTTGACACCTTTGCTTTTCATCGTGACACCTCCGCAGTCGATCCGGCCTGGGCAGGCGCGTCAGCTCCCCCGGTGGTGGACGAGGGTGGCCTTTGGACTTCTTTCGCTTCCTTCGAACGCTTGAAGAACGCGCTCAAACGCAGCTTCGAGCTCTTCTGCGACTGGCCGTCATCTTCAAACAGTTCTGCGCCGAGCAGCTTGATGAAGGCGAAGGATATGAGGAAGACGTAGAGGAACAGGATCACTGCGTACGCAGCACCTGACCCGTATCTCAGGTTCGTCGCCTCATCCTGAACCAGCATGGACAGCGTTTCGACAGATCCTTTACGCGGTCCAATCAGAATGTAGGGCAGGTCGAACATGCGCAGAGCATCGAGAGCGCGGAACAGGACTGCGACAACAAGTGCTGGTTTGACCAGTGGAAGCGTGATGGACAGAAAACGACGCCATGCGTTTGCACCGTCAATCTTGGCTGCCTCGTAGACTTCCTCGGGAATGATCTGCAGACCGGCTAGTGTCAGCAGTCCGATGAACGGCGCCGTCTTCCACGTGTCGGCGATGATGATGGCGAATTTGGCGGGCCATTCAGATGTCGCCCACAGGATCTGCGTATTGAGCAGGGCGTTCGCAGCTCCGTGCGCATCGAAGATCCACTTCCACAGCACGGCCGAGATGGCAGTGGGAATGGCCCATGGCACGAGGATTGCCGCACGGACGAATCCGCGCGCCTTGATGGCCTGGTGCATGATGAGCGCCATGATCACGCCGAGGACGGTTTCGATACTGACTGTGACAAACGCGAAGAATGTCGTGTTCCAGAACGCGGTCCAGAATCGTGCGCCGGTGTCTCCGGCGAAAATGTTGATGTAATTGTCCAGTCCAACGAATGGCTCGGTATCGTTGACGAATCCTGTTTCAGGATCGATTCCCTTGGCGCCGAACAGCGACTGATACAGAGCCGAAATCGTGGGGAACAAAATGACGATTGAAATAACGATGATGGTGGGCGAAACAAGCAGTGCCGCCAGGCGACTTTGCTGTTTCTGCGACTCAGATTTTCCGCGACGTTGCGTCTTCTGAGCGGGTGCTTTCGCCATGAGTTCTTCCTCCTGGAAAGCGCGCTAAGGCTCCTGGTTGGGTGGCACCAGCCACCCAACCAAGAGCGGTGACAATGTTACTGCTGAGCAGATGTGAGCTCGGTGAGTTTAGCGCTCAGGTCCTTAACCGCCTGTTCGGACGTGGCCTGTCCCTGCAGTACGGGGAAGACGGCATCCTGGATCGCTGCCGACACGTCGCCGTAGTTCACAACCTGCGGGCGCGGTGCAGCGCTCTCGATGGAGCCCTTCAGCGCCGGCAGATACGGGTACTGGTCAATCAGTTCCTGATCGTCGTACAGCGCGGAGTAGATCGGGGCCAGTGTCTGCTCGGTGAGCAGGCGCTTCTCGATATCTTCTGAGGTGAACCACTTGATGAAGTCGTACGCGGTTGCCTTGTTCTTGCAGAAGCTGGAGATGGCGACGTTGTGGCCGCCCAGTGAGGACATGCCTCCTTCAGGCTGATCTGCGGTCAAACCAGGCAGCGGAGCAACTCCGAACTTGTCGCCCAGCTTTTCCTTGGTCAGGGAGTACTGGTATGGCCAGTTGCGGTAGTAGACCAGGCGGTCGCTCTCGAATGCTGCGCGGCCTTCTTCTTCCTTGTAAGTCAGGGCTTCTTCAGGAATGAAGTTATCCTTGAAGGCGTTTTCAAGCGTCTGCAGACCCTTGAGGGCTTCAGGCGAGTCGACAACCACTTCGCCCTCGGGGCTGACAATCTGTCCGCCGGCGGAGTGAATGGCTTCGTCAACATTGACCGTCAGGCCTTCGTACTTGGCCATCTGTCCGCCATAGCACCCGATGTCTGAATGACCGTCGAGGCCGCGCACAGCTTCGCAGCCTTTCTTCATGTCATCCCACGTCTTGGGCGGATCGGTCACGCCGGCCTGCTCAAGCAGGTCCTTGCGGTAGTACAGAATGCCACCATCAGAAGCGTATGGAACGGCGTAAAGTTGGTCACGGTACAGGCCTGTCTGCCACACAGCCGGCAGAATCTTGTCCTTTTCGAAGTCTGCCTCGTTGAGCGGCTCAACCCAGCGGTGAGCAGCAAATTCGGCGACGTGGATGTTGTCCAGAGAAATAACGCAGTATGCATCTGATTGGGTCTGAGCGTTCTGAACCATCGAGTTGCGCTGCTGATCGGCTTCGGCCGACAGCTCGATCATCTCAACCTTTTCGTCCGGGTGGTCCTTGTTCCAATCCTCCAACATGGGAGCCATCAGACCGGAGTTGTCTTTACCCTGCACATAGGTGATGGGGCCGCGCCCCTCGAATTCACCGGTTGCGCCGCCACCAGAGGCACCTGAGTCCCCTGATGTCTGTCCGCCACCGCCACTGCTACATGCCGTCATCAGCACCATCGCAGCAGCGCCAGCTGCCAAGGCAATTCCTTTTCTGGTTGCCATTTGCGTTCACTCCTTCGTGTCAAAAAACCTGAATTTGGTGGTCTCTCAGATCGAGCCGCCTCTCAGGTGCCGATCAACGATCGACGTCGCTTTCACTCTACAACGTTTTCTCCACAAAATGTATGCGATTGCAGCGCGTTACATTTGTTTACATTTGGTAACAATTTTGGCAAACTTGCCCGCACAACGCCCCGCGATGCTAGCAGCCCCGTCACGCTACATGTGCGGCACGGCGCGCATCACCTTACGCATCAACCACCGCGGAGTCAGCCGAGAGACCACATTCGCGCTCTTATACAGCGCAGTCGGCGTCACCAGCACCCGCCCTCGACGAACGGCCTCAAGAGCTTGCGAGACCACCGTTTCCGCATCCGACCAGATCCATCCCGGTGTGTCGGACACATCAACATCAGCTGCCTTGTGGAAGTTTGTGCGCGTCATGCCCGGTGATACAGCGGTGACAGTCACCCCGGTTCCTTCCAGTTCGAACGCCAATCCTTCGCTGAAGGCTTTCACCCACGCTTTGTGCGCGCTATAGGTACCCATCCCGGTCTCTGCAGCGATGGAGGAGATGTTGCAGATGGCGCCTACTCCTCGTCGGCGCATGGCACGACCAGCGTGGTACGACAGCACCATGACGGCTCGCACCATCACATCCAGGGCCTGCTCTTCCGTCTCCAGTTCGTTGTCGAGGAACTCCTCCCCCAGACCCATCCCTGCGTTATTGACCAGCAGGCCCACCGGTGCACATCCAGATTCATCATCAGGCTGAACGTCGAGACGCTCGGCAACCCGCTGTACGTCCCCGGTTTGCGACAGGTCAGCTGCGATCACCTCGGTCGTGATGTTCGCGATCTGCTCCAGACGATTGGACAGGTCATCGAGTTTTTCCTGCGTGCGGGCAACCAGAACCAGATCATGTCCCGCCTCGGCAAGTTGCCAGCAGAATTCTTCTCCCAGACCTGATGTTGCTCCCGTGACTAAAGCTGTACCCATAACCTCATCGTAAGGTCGCCGGCGCATGCATGCTCGCTCAGTGACCAGCATGCGCCGACGGATCCATGCTCGCTCAACGCTTGGCCTGCGCCGGTAGGGTGGAGACATGAGGATTGGAACCTGGAACATTAACTCAGCCCGTACCCGCGTCGACCGCGTCATCGAGTGCTGCGCGCGGTGGAATCTGGACGTACTGGCAATGCAGGAGATCAAATGCAAGCCGGGTCAGTTCCCGATTGACGCGTTCACCGATGCCGGCTACCGCGTGGAGGTTCACGGACTCAACCAGTGGAATGGCGTGGCGATCGCTTCCAGGCTTCCCATTCTCAGCGTATCCCGCGACTTTCCGGGAGCGCCCACATGGGGAGATCCTGCGCGCGTCGAAGCGCGTGCCCTGCGAGTGCGGATCGACGATGGAACGCCTGAAGGACTGGATGTGTGGAGTCTGTATGTTCCGAACGGCCGCGAGATTGACCACCCGCACTACCAGTACAAACTCCAGTGGCTCGCCGCACTGCGCGCTGCCGTTTCACCTTACGTTGCAGGCGATTCCAGCGGGGTATCCAAGGGCGATGCCCCGGGTGAGGACTCACTGGCCGAGGGCGGCGCTGTCCCACCTGCAACGGCATCGGATGAGGGCGGCTCACCGAGCGCACTGCTGGTGGGCGACTGGAATGTGGCACCGCGCGATGAGGACGTGTGGGATATCGACTTCTTCGACGGCCGTACCCACGTCACACAGCCAGAGCGTTCCGCCTTTGAGGCTTTTGCAGCCGATGGATGGGTGGAAGCGACTCGTCCTCGCGTCACGAACTACACGTACTGGGACTACCAGCAGCTGCGTTTCCCTCGTAACGAAGGAATGCGCATTGACTTCATGTATGCGACGCCTGCACTTGACGCCCGCATCACGCAGGCGTGGATTGATCGCGATGAACGCAAAGGCAAAGGGGCCTCTGACCACGTGCCGGTCATCGTTGAGATCGCACATTAGGGTGCCTCTGCCCGAGGTGGCCGCACGACGCATACTCTCGATGCGTGGAGCGCAGACAAATGGGCCGGCAGCAGAGCGTTATCGGAGGCTGTCGCCAGCAGGGCACCGTTGCAAGGCGTCGCCAGCAGTGCCCTTATGCGAAGCGCTCAAGAATCTGATCATTGAGCAGGCACCAATTCTTCTTGTGCCAACTGCCAAACTTCTCTGTGCCGACGAATACAGCCGCCAGGTCTCGACCACGATCAACCCAGATGAACGAGCCGGACACTCCGAAGTGCCCAAACGTGGCGGGGTCGGCATGCTGAGATGTCCAATGCGGCGATTTGTGGCCGCGGATCTCCACGCCCAGCCCCCAGGGGCACGGGCGGTGCTTACGGTATCCAGGCACGAAGCCATCCAGATCAGGGAACTGCACTGACACGGATTGTTGATCAAGGTCCTCGCTGATCAGCGTGGGAGCGAGGAGCTCCTGAGCCAGAGCAATCAGATCCGCCGCACTTCCAACCGCGGAATAAGCAGGAGATCCGGGCGCATCTGCTGTTGTCATTCCCAGCGGCTCCAGGACACTCAGCTCGATCCAGCGACTGAGTTCTTCACCTGTGGCCTCGCTTGTTGCCTCCCCTAAGATGTCGAAGCCTGCGTTGGAATAGATCCGCACCGTTTCTGGGGGCACCTGCGCCTCGCGCGAGTCGGCTGCAATTCCGGAGGCGTGAGCCAGCAGGTGACGCACGGTAGATCCTGTCGGCCCCAGCGGATCATCAAGGTTCATCAGGTGCTGGTCAATTGCCACAAGGATGGCGCGTGAGGCGATGACTTTCGTGACCGATGCCAGAGGGTAGACCACTGACTCATCGCCTTGCACATACAGCGTGCGGTCGCTGCGCAGCACTGCGAGCGCGTGTTCGAACGGGACGGGGTACAGATCCATGTCAGCCACTATGCCTCCAGGTTACGAACTGAGAGTCCCTGCCACTCGCAGGAAACGTGCATAAACGTCACCGACTTCTTCAGGGATCGCCTGGCCCACTTTCAGTGTTGTGTCCGAATCCAGTCCGAGGAGTCGGTGGGTCTGTGCCAGGAAGATAGCCACTGTTTGGAGCCCCGTCTCCTCATCGTCGGAGTAGCGGGCCTGCAGAGACAGGCCGAACCATATCTGCATAAGGGTTTTCGCCAGGAACGCCGGACTGAGATCGGTCTTGACAATGCCCTCAGATGCCAAGCGGGTCACCTCGTCGCGCAGGAAATCGTGGATCGCATAGATCCTCGCGACGAAGTGATCGTGAACAGGGTGCGTCGTTGATGCTGCTTCGACTGCAAGAATGCACTCCAGGTCAATAATCATCGAGACATCCGGGTTGTTCGCCAATCTCATCATGGCGATCGCAAAGTCGAACAGCGTTTCGGGAATGACGCGCGCCTGAACGGTCCGGCCATTTTCGGCGTCTTCCACGAAATCAACCAGCCCCGCTCGTTCCTCCATGCGGTTGATCACAGAACCCAGCAGCGCTTCTTTTGATGGGAAGTGGTAGATGACCGCAGGATGGGATATTCCCACTTCACGACCGATGTCACGCAATGATATGCCGGCGAAGCCACGGCGCGAGATGAGCGACATCGCCACGTTCAGGATAGATTCGCGGGTGGCCAGGCCAGTCGAGTATGAACCGCGATTCTTGCGCCCTGTCGTCACGATTGCCACCTCAACATGTCTTTGAACCGGTGCTTTGAATGCGCCACGGATAGATCCGTCCCCAGTCTATCTGCAACTCGGCATCAAACTGAGCCGCCCTCGCCAAACTAGACGAAGGCGGCACCAGTGATCACCCCACCAATTATTCACTTGCGATTTTACCTGTCAGGATCGGCGGGTGCAGGATTTCCCGACGCTTACTCGGCGCTGTCGTCCGGCGTGTATTCGCTTTGCTCGGCGCTGTGGTCCGGCGAATGATCGCCATACTCGTCGCCATCAGGCTCGGATGGCCTGACGCGCTGCATCGTCAGGGATCTGAGATCCTCGCTGACATCCACGCGCACTTCGTCACCGTCATGCACCTGGCCGGACAGAATCATCGTGGCCAGTCGGTCCCCCACCTCGCGCTGAACAGTGCGACGCAACGGACGAGCACCATAGGCCGGATCGTATCCTGCACGAGTCAGCCATCGGCGTGCCGGTTCGGTCACCGTCAGCGCGATGCGCCGGTCAGCCAATCGACGGGCAAGCGCCGCAACCTGAAGGTCTGCGATCTGCGCCAGCTCTTCACTGGTGAGCGGTTCAAACATGAGGACCTCATCAAGACGGTTGAGGAACTCAGGTTTAAATGCCATCCGCACCTGCTGCATGACCGCGTCATGGCGTTCCTGCTGTGACAGCGCGCTGTCGGCGAGGAACTGTGAGCCCAGGTTCGATGTCAGAATGAGGATCGTGTTGCGGAAGTCAACCGTGCGTCCCTGCCCGTCGGTCAGTCGCCCGTCGTCCAGGACCTGCAACAGGATGTTGAAGATCTCAGGATCGGCCTTCTCGACCTCGTCCAACAAAATGACGCAGTACGGGCGGCGGCGAACGGCCTCGGTGAGCTGACCGCCTTCCTCGTATCCGACATATCCGGGCGGAGATCCGACCAGGCGAGCAACCGAATGCTTCTCGGAATACTCGCTCATGTCGATTCGCACCATGGCGCGCTCATCGTCGAAGAGGAAGTCCGCCAGCGAGCGTGCCAGCTCGGTCTTACCGACACCAGTGGGTCCGAGGAACAGGAATGATCCATCGGGACGGTTCGGGTCAGACAGCCCGGCGCGCGAACGACGCACCGCATCGGCTACGGCGCGAACAGCCTTCTTCTGACCGATCAGTCGCTTGCCGATCACGTCTTCCATCTCAAGCAGTTTCTCGGTTTCCCCCTGGAGCAGGCGCCCCACAGGAATTCCGGTCCATGACTCGACAACTTCCGCGATGGTGGTGGCATCGACTTTCTCCGCGATCATCGGCTCAGGCGTGCTGCCGTCTGCCGCGTCACGTTCGGCTTCCGACTCGGCCTGCTCGATCTGGTGTTCGACAGCGGGGATCTCGCCGTTTTGCAAGCGACCGGCTTCCTCCCATTTGTTCTGGCGGATCGCCAGCTCCAGTTGAGTGCGCAGGTCATCGAGCGTGACACGCAGGTCACCGACCTTGTTGTGCCCGGCCTTTTCAGCCTCCCACCGGCTGGTCAGCGCGTTGAGTTCTTCCTGCCGGTCAGCCAGGTCCTTGCGCAGCTTCACCAGGCGTTCCTGCGTGGCAGCATCCCCCTGATCGGGATCGGACTCGGCAAGGTAGGATTCCTCCATGCGCAGCCTGTCCACCTGGCGACGCAGCTGATCAATTTCCACGGGGCTGGAATCCAGTTCCATACGCAGCCTGGATGCGGCCTCGTCAATCAGGTCAATCGCCTTGTCGGGTAGTTGCCTCCCGGTAATGTAGCGGTCGGACAGTTGCGCAGCAGCGACGAGGGCACCGTCGGAAATCGTGACTTTGTGGTGTGCTTCGTACTTGGGTGCAATGCCGCGCAGAACGGCGATGGTGTCCTCCACTGACGGCTCCCCGATAAAGACCTGCTGGAAACGGCGTTCCAGTGCAGGGTCCTTTTCGATGTTTTCGCGGTACTCGTCCAGTGTGGTGGCACCCACCATCCGCAGCTCGCCGCGCGCCAGCATGGGTTTGAGCATGTTGCCCGCATCCATTGATCCTTCAGCGGCACCGGCGCCAACAACTGTGTGCAGCTCATCAATGAAAGTGATGATCTGCCCGTCCGAACGTGCGATTTCGTTGAGAACGGCTTTGAATCGCTCCTCGAAGTCGCCACGATACTTGGCACCTGCCACCATCGATGAGATGTCCAGTGACACGACTCGTTTGTCTTTGAGCGAGTCGGGCACGTCACCGGCAACAATTCGTTGCGCCAAGCCTTCGACCACAGCGGTCTTGCCGACACCGGGTTCACCGATCAGCACAGGGTTATTCTTCGTGCGTCGTGACAGGACCTGAATGATGCGGCGGATCTCGTTGTCACGGCCGATGACCGGGTCGAGTTTTCCTTCACGCGCCACCTGCGTCAGGTCGCGACCGTATTTCTCGAGTGCTTCAAATGAGCCTTCGGGGTTGGCCGACGTGATCGGGTCAGGGCGCAGCTGCGAAAGTGCACGGGTCAGCGCTTCTTCCGTCGCCCCCTGATCGGTCAGGATCTTTCCTGCATCCGTGCCCGAGGCTGCGAGCGCGATGAGCAGGTGTTCGGTTGACGTGTACTGGTCCCCGCCCTCTTTCGCCCTGCGCTGCGCGTCGGTGATGACGGTGAGCAGCGTGCGGGATGTGGCGGGCTGAGTGGTCGTGGCACCTTGTGTGGAGGGCAGTTTCACCAAAGCGCTGCGGGTGCGTGCGCCCACGACCTTCCGGTCTGCTCCAACGCTTGCCAGCAGGGACAGGGCGATACCCTCGTTTTGTTCGAGCAGTGCGCCCAGCAGATGCAGGGGCTCGACCTGCGGATTGGATGCGGCTGCCGCTGACTGCAGCGCCGATCCGATGGCTTCCTGAGCCTTCGTTGTGAACTCTTCGCTCACGTGTACCTCCTAAAGTGTTGCCCCTCAGCCACCTTCCGGACCGTTAGTTTTCGGTCAACGAGGGAGTCTGACGGGCTTCGTTGTCTGATCTACTCATTACAACGACACACGCCTTGAGTCTATTCCACTCAACTTTGTGATTCAGGAGTTCAGTTGCCGACCTCACTGTGCACAGCCTGCAGGCGTTCTTCGCGCAGGCGCTGCACGCCGGGAACAGTCAGTTCAGACAGGTCTGTCATCGCTATTCCCATTGCCTGGCTCAGCAGGTAGTCAGCCAGCTGCGGGTTGCGCGCCAGGACGGGGCCGTGCATATAGGTGGCGATGATAGACCCCTGGTGGACACCGTCGCATGCTCCGTCGCCTGTATTGACGCCGTTGCCCGTTCCGCGGATGACGGTTCCCAGTGGCGTGGCATCCGGTCCGCATGTTGTGGCACCGCCATGATTTTCAAATCCTGTGAGCAGGTCGGTCAGCCCGTCGATTCGGGGCGTGGTGAGAATCTCACCGATAGTTCTGCTGCCCTGAGGTGCGGTGGTGACGTCCAGGAATCCCAAACCGGGCACGCGCACTGCGTTAGCATCCTCGTACCATTGGCCCAGCACCTGCAGGGAGGCGCAGATCGCCAGAATGGGGGCACCCCGCTCAACAGCGCGTTTCAGCCCGGTGCCGTCACTCATTTTTCGAGCGGCGAGAGCCTGGGCGGTGTCCTCTCCCCCACCCAGGGTGTACAGGTCAAGGTCTTCAGGCACGCATGTGTCCAGGTCGACGCTGATGATGTCAGCATCAATTCCGCGCCTGCGTGCGCGTTCGCACAGCACCACCGCGTTGCCGGTATCGCCGTACGTGCCCAGTACTTCGGGGTAGAGCACACCGATCCGCAAGGTTGATTCACTCATCGCGTCCTCCCTCGGCCGTCGTCTGCGTGCTCTGCGTACCGGCGTGGCGTTCTTTTTCGCGCCGGTCAATTTCACGTTTCGTGTCACGAAATGACGTGTAGTTTGCCAGGAATTCGATGCGTCCTTCAGCACAGCGCGTCAATGCCTCGATCGTGTCGGGCACACATTCACAGTGGATGCCTGCATATTCGAGGCGCACAGCCAGATCCGCCGCGCGTTCCCCCGACGCCACGACGCGTTCGGCGCACGGATACTGTTGGAGCACTGAAAAGTCCACGTCCCACAGCCATGACAGGTCTTCGCCATCAGGGATCTGCCCGTTCACCGCGATGACCAGTCCGTTCGCAGTGGCATCCACCATCGTCATGGCTTCCTGCCACCCGGCCGGGTTCTTCGCCAGCATCATACGCACGCGGCGACCATTGACCTCGTGAGTGGAATACCTCCCTGCTACTTCTCTGACCTCACCGATCGCCCGACTCGCGCCGTCAATGTCGACGCCCACTTGATGCGCAGCCACGATCGCGTGCGCCGCGTTGCCGAGGTTCGCTGCTCCAGGCAAATTCAGTTTCACGTCGGTGGCGTGGCCCTCGCGCGAACGAAGTGTCGCCTGGCCGGACGCCTCGACCTTTTCCAGCCACCAGTCAGGTTCGGGACGCCGATAGGGGTGGTCTGCCCCGACTACATGCCAATCATCGCCTTGACGCACGAGCCTGCCGCCGCGGGGAAATCCTGCTGAGTCCGCCCCCCACGTGGTACCGGCTGCCACCCAGATCACCGACTTCGCATCCCATGCGGCTGAAGCGATCAGGGGATCATCACAGTTCGCAACAATGGTTGCATCGGGGTGGGCATTGACTGCCTGACGCAGCCGCCGCTCCACTGTGCCGATTTCACCGACACGATCCAGCTGGTCGCGTGACAAGTTGAGCAGCACCATCACTGCAGGGTTGACCTGTCCGGCAACGATCGGCAGGTGCATTTCATCGACTTCCAGTGCAGCGAATTGTGCGCGAGGCGCCATCATGAACGCACTGACAATGCCGGGCGGCATGTTGTCGCCGTTCACGTTCGAGGCAACCTGCCCGCGTGTGGACAGCGCTGCGCGAATCATTCGCGTCGTCGTGGATTTACCGTTCGTGCCGGTGACTGTGACGCAACGGCACCCTCGGGACACTTCCGAAAGAACGTTTGGAGCCAGTGCGAGGGCGACTCTCCCACCGATCATTCCGCCTGAACCTCGTCCCAGAGCACGAGAGGCGGTGCGAGCCAGCGATCCAATTCCCGTTGCCACGCGGGAGCGAAGGGATCGCGACGAGTTCGACGATGGTCGGGTCGAATCATGAGGCACTGTCATGAGGTCACATTAGCGCGGCAAAGGCCCGCACCTCCACTTTCAGCTGGTGTGGTGCGGACCTTGAAAAAGCACATGCGCTTCCATGTCGATATGGTGGGGCATATCGCTGAGGTCTCGCCTCGTGGGGCGCATCGGTCGGGTCCTGCCCGTCCCGAGAGGCGTAGAGGTTGAGCCTAGCCGTCGCGACGCGCTTGCCAGTCATTCATCCAGAAACTCACCAGGTCCATCAGCTGAGTAGGCGCCCATCTGACCAGTGCTCCACCGTGGAACGTCAGTTCAGTCCCTGTTGATGCGCCTGTGTCCACCGGCGTGTCAGCACCTCGCCGGGCCGAACCCGGACGCTCGCCACGACGCAGTGAAGAGACTTCACCTGTCGGTGAGGCGGCAAAGACACGGTCGCGTCGCCGCCTGACTTCATCGAGCTGATGTTCGAGCGCGTCACGTTCGCCTTCAAGCTGTTCGAGTGCCCGCTCCAGGTCGAGGATTCTGCGAATTCCCGCCAGATTAATGCCCTCTTCCTGGGACATGACCTGGACGGCGCGCAGACGTTGGATGTCACGGTGCGTGTAGCGCCGCCCTCGTCCCTTGGTGCGGGCAGGCGTCACCAGGCCCAGGCGGTCATACTGCCGAAGCGTCTGCGGATGCATGCCTGCCAGTTCTGCCGCCACAGAAATCACGAACGTCGTTTGCGAGTGAGAAGGCAGCATGTCTTACGCCTCCGCCCGCTTTGCAAGGTCAGCGCGTGGATCCCAGTCACCCAGCGACGCGCTGAAGGCGTCGAGCGCCTCGCGCTGCTGTTTCGTGAGCTTCGTGGGGACAGCAACCTGCACCTCGACCATCAGGTCACCACGACGCTTCCCGTTGGGCGCTCCGCGGTGGCGCAGTCTCAATACGGCGCCTGACTGAGTGCCTGCGGGGATCTTCATGGCGACATGTGAGCCGTCAGGAAGAGGCACGCTGACTTTGGCGCCCAATGCTGCCTCCGACATCGTCACCGGCAGCTGCATCCGTAGGTTGTCACCGTCGCGCGAATAAACAGGGTGCCTAGCCACGTTGATCGTGACGATCAGGTCACCGTTCTTCCCGCCATTTGAGCCGGGACGCCCCTTGCCGCGCAGACGGATCTTCTGACCGTCCTTCACGCCGGCAGGGATGCGCACCGTCATCGAATGGCCGTCAACGGTCATCCGCACGGTGGTGTCTTCCATGGACTGGCGGAACGTCAGTGTAGTGGAGGCACGCAGGTCATTTCCACGTTGGGGTCGAGGACCACCAAAACCTGCTCCGGGCGCTCCCTGACCGAATGAGCCCGACCCGTAGGGGCCAGACTGTCCGCCGGCGCTGCCGCCGAACAGGTTCGAGAACATATCCTCAAATCCTGCTCCGCCGCCGCCCTGGGTGCTGTAGCGCACTCGGGTCTGACCACCCGGCCCACCGCCACCGCCGAACAGGTTGGAAAACAGGTCTTCAAAGCCCGCTCCGCCAGCCGCGCCGCCGGGGCCTGCCTGGAATCGTGCCCCGCCACCTGCCATTGAGCGCAGCGCATCGTATTGTTTGCGCTGTTCAGGATCTGACAGGACGGCGTAGGCTTCACCGATTTCCTTGAAACGCTCTTCGGCTTTCGCATCTCCAGGATTCTGATCGGGGTGCCACTTTCGGGCAAGCTTGCGGTAGGCCTTCTTAATGGCTGCCGCGTCGGCGTCTTTCCCGACTCCCAGAGTCTTGTAGAAATCTTTTTCCAACCAATCTTGTCCGCTCATGTCACCTCATCTCCCGGTTGTCTGCCTGTGAGCAGTTCGTTTTCTCGTGGGCATCGGTTAATGCCCGTCCTTGTACGTGTCACTGTGGGTTGTGAACCATCACTTTCGTGGGGCGCAGAACCTTCTCACCCATGCGGTATCCGGGCTGCAGAACCTGGCCGATCACAGGGTGGTCGACATCCTCACTAGCTTGTGCCATCAGCGCCTCGTGCAGCGAGGGGTCGAAGTCGTCCCCTTCCACACCGTAGCGTTCCATCGCGAACTGACTCTTGAGAACTTCTTCAAGTTTGTTAGCGATCGCTGCGAAAGGTCCGTCTTCGAGGTCGCCGTGCTGACGCGCTGCGTGAATATCATCGAGGACGGAAATCAGCGCTTCTGCCACTTCCTGCTGACCGCTCACGCGGTGGGCGGATGCAGCTTCCTTGGAACGGCGCACGTAGTTGCCGTACTCCTGGTTCAGGTTGTACAGGTCGGCGCGTGCCCGAGCCAGGTCGTCATCCAGCTCTCCGATTCGTGCCATTGCCTTGGCCAGCTCGGTATCTTCGACATCATCCTCAAATGCGGACATATCGTCGGTACTTGCTGGCGCAGCATTGGCGCCATCAGCCAATTCGCTATTTACATCGTCTGCGCAGACATCGGAGGTGCCGTCAGATTCATTGGACGTGGTGCCATCGCGAGGGGCGGTCGAAGCTGAATCGTCTACATCTGAGTTTTCGCGTGCTGAGCCTGCTGGTTCAGACGCATCACCTGTGTGCGACGCATCGGCCTCACGGGCGGCAGCGCCATGCTGTGAGGCGCTGCCGGTGCCGTTGCCCTCGGCGTGTGCATCTGACTGTTTGCCGGATGCACACGCGTTCTGGTCGGTGGGACCCGATGGCGACACGCGCGGATCAGACTCGGAGGGCCCGGTCTGGCTCTTGTCGTTCATCGGTGTCTCACTCACTTGTCGTCGTCCTCCTCATCAACGATTTCAGCGTCAATGACGTCGTCATCGCTCGATGATGCATCTGCCTGGCCGGCGCCGGCCTGCGGAGCGTCTGCCTGAGCCTGGGCCTGGTCACCCTCGGCCTGCTGCGCGGCGTAGATTTCCTGACCGATCTTCAGTGATGATTCGTCGAGCTTGGTCATAGCCGACTTCACTGCTTCGATGTCGTCACCCTCGAGCGCCTTCTTGACCGCGTCGATATCCGTCTGGACCTCGTTGCGCGTACCTTCTGACACCTTGTCGCCGTCATCCTTGAGGAATTTCTCGGTCATGTAGACCTTCTGCTCGGCCGTATTGCGTGTTTCAGCTTCCTCACGACGCTTCTTGTCATCGGCGGCGTGCGCTTCAGCTTCCTTCACCATGCGGTCGATCTCATCCTTAGGCAGGGCAGATCCACCGGTAATAGTCACCGACTGTTCCTTGCCTGTGCCACGATCCTTTGCAGAGACGTGCACGATGCCGTTGGCGTCGATGTCGAAGGTGACCTCGATCTGCGGCTTGCCGCGAGGTGCCGGGGCGATGCCGCCCAGTTCGAAGGTTCCCAGCAGCTTGTTGTCGCGGGCGAACTCGCGCTCACCCTGGTAGACCTGAACCAGCACGGATGTCTGGCCGTCTTCCGCTGTGGAGAACAGCTCCGAGGACTTCGTCGGGATCGCGGTATTGCGTTCAATCAGCTTGGTCATGAACCCGCCCTTGGTTTCAATGCCGAGGGACAGCGGGGTCACGTCGATGAGCAGAACGTCCTTACGGTCGCCCTGGATGACGCCGGCCTGCAGGGCTGCGCCGATTGCCACAACTTCGTCGGGGTTGACACCCTTATTCGGTTCGCGACCGTCGGTCAGCTTGCGGACCTCTTCAGCCACTGCCGGCATACGGGTGGAGCCACCGACCAGCACAACGTGGTCAATGTCGGAGACCTGGATACCTGCGTCACGAATCACGTCGTGGAACGGCTGCTTCGTACGGTCAAGCAGGTCAGAGGTCATTTCCTCGAACTTGGCGCGCGAAAGCGATTCGTTCAGGTGGATGGGGCCGTCAGCCGTCATCGACAGGTACTGCAGTGAAATGTTCGTGGTCGAGGCCGAGGACAGCTCCTTCTTGGCCTGCTCAGCTGCTTCCTTGAGGCGCTGCAGCGCGACGGTGTCCTTCGACAGGTCAGCGCCTGACTTGGACTTGACTTGCTGGATGAGCCAGTCAACGATGCGCTGATCCCAGTCGTCACCACCGAGCTTGTTGTCACCGGCAGTTGCACGCACCTGAATGGTGGAGAAGCCGTCATCATCCTTGCCGATTTCCAGCAGGGACACGTCGAACGTGCCACCGCCAAGGTCGAAGACCAGAATCAGTTCATCTTCCTTACCTTTTTCCAAGCCATACGCCAGAGCTGCTGCGGTTGGCTCGTTGACGATGCGCTGAACGTTCAGTCCGGCGATCTGGCCGGCTTCCTTCGTGGCCTGACGCTGCGCATCAGAGAAGTATGCGGGGACGGTGATGACCGCATCGGTCACCGGTTCACCGAGGTATTCTTCCGCGTCATGCTTGAGTTTGCCGAGGATACGCGCGGAGATTTCCTGCGCGGTGTAATCCTTATCGTCGATGGACACTTTCCAGTCGGTGCCCATGTGGCGCTTGACTGACGAGATGGTGCGGTCAACGTTTGTGACGGCCTGCCGCTTGGCCAGTTCTCCGACGAGGACTTCGCCGGTGCTTGAAAATGCGACGACCGAGGGAGTGGTGCGCGCGCCTTCGGCGTTGGCAATAATGGTGGGCTCGCCACCTTCCAACACCGCAATAGCGGAGTTCGTTGTTCCCAGGTCAATGCCAATTGCTCGTGCCATTGAATCTATCCTTCCAAGTTGAGTCTGTTGCACTCAAGTTTAGAGGGGGGATGACGCCATGGCAAGTCCTACGACCTCAAACTTGAGTCTAATATGCTCAACTTCATCACGGTGAGGTTTATTCCCTCGTCACATGTGAGCAAGCCGACACAGCCTCCGGACACATCACCTTGCGATCGGGCACCCTCGCAGGCACCGTGACACAATTCCCCTATGCAATGTGGGTATTTCGAGGCCGGGCTGTGCCATTCGTGTACCCTGCTACCCACACCGTACGAACGTCAACTTGCAGACAAGGATGCGAAGGTTCGTCGCGCCCTCACTGAATTCGGCACGCCCGATCTGCAGTGGCTGGCACCTGCTGCATCGCATCAGAGGGATTTTCGCTCCAAGGTGAAACTCGTGGCGGGAGGGACACCCTTGAACATGCGGCTGGGAATACTGGGGGCGGATTTGAACGTGCAGGACCTGCGAGACTGCCCGATCGTCGTGCCTGCAATCCGCGATCAGCTCCCCCGACTTGCCCGTTTGATCGAGCGCATGCGCATCGAACCGTACAGCGTCAAACGGCGTCGAGGCGACCTTAAGTACGTCATTGTGACGGCAGGCGATGACAGACAACTAATGGTGCGCTTCGTGTTGCGCTCGCGCCGCCACATGTCGACTCTGCGCACTCATCTTGATGCAATCAGACAGGCGGTGCCGACCATTCGAGTGGTGACGGCCAACATTCATCCCACGCACGCAGCATTGGTCGAAGGGCCGGATGAGTACGTCCTCACCGACGAGGTAACACTGCCGATGACGGTTGGACGGACGCGACTGCAGGTTGGGCCGCGCTCCTTCACTCAGACCAACACGCGGGTGGCTTCAGCACTGTACATGCAGGTGGCGAGCTGGCTGACGGATGTAGATGCTCGCAGCGTGTGGGATCTGTATTGCGGCGTGGGCGGGTTTGCGTTAAATGCTGCAGCCGCGGGTGTCCAGGATGTGACGGGCGTGGAGATTTCCGGCGATGCTGTCGAGGCTGCGAAGAACGCTGCGCAGCACCTGGAGGTGGCAGCAAGGCGTGTGCGCACGCGTTTCATTGCGGCGGATGCGACCAAGTGGGCGCGAGAGCAGTCCGAACGCACGGTTCCAGATGCTATCGTGGTCAACCCTCCCCGACGCGGGCTGGGTGAGGAGCTTGCGACGTGGCTCAACGGGTGCGGAGCGCACCACATCGTGTACTCGTCATGTAATCCGGCAACACTGGTTGAGGATCTCGCGCACATGCCGTCGTATCAAGTGAGTCAGGGACGCATTTTTGACATGTTCGCGCACACCCGCCATGTCGAGTGTGCGGTTTTGCTTGAAACACAGTAAGGGCGAAGGTTTGCTCAATATACGATAAGGGAGCGGACCTGCTTGAAAGACGTTTGACTGCTCAAGTCTGCTCGATAGGAGCGCGGACGCCCCCTGAAATACACACAACCCCCACAAGGAGCGACACAACTTCCCCATCCACATGAGCCGACGCGCATTTATCATTTTGTTACCGACGGCCTGATTCGCGCTGGTTACACTGAAAACACCATTGAGATTAGCGGCTTTGCGAGAAAGTCATGTCATGCTCTTTCGGGCTCATACGTGAGGTCGTTCAACTCCTCGATCCCCGCGTCCACGAAACGAGGCGTCACGATGAAGGCGTTGTATCAGAAAAGTGAAATAACGTTCGCAATCATCATGATTGCTATCTACGTCGGCGGGACCCTCGTTGCACAGCAACTCACCGACCAGATCGGGATCACAGCGTTGATCCCGGCGATCTTCCATATCGCCCTTGTCGCAGTTCTTGCGTACTGGATTATCTCCAATGGCCTGGCGAAAAAGTACGGGCTTATCAAGCCGCCCTATCCAGCCGACAGAGCCTGGTTTTTCCTCCCCATTTTGATCGTTGCCACCAGCGGATTGATCACGGGTTTTGACTTCCGGTACACCGCTGTCGAAACCATCCTTTTCATTGTCTCGATGACGTGTATCGGTTTCCTGGAAGAAGTAATCTTCAGAGGTTTCCTCTTCCTGGCAATGGCGAAAAGCAATTTGATGGCAGCCATTATTGTGTCGTCATTGACGTTCGGGCTGGGACATATCGTCAACCTGCTCAACGGCGCCCCGCTGATGAATACACTCATGCAGATCGTTTTTGCAATCGTCGTCGGCTTCACCCTTGTATTGCTGTTCTACAACGGAAAGAGCTTAGTTCCATGTATCGTCTTCCACAGCCTGAATAATTCTCTGGCCATCATCGAAAAAACGAGCGCCGATGCGGCCTCGTCGCTGTCAATGAGCGAGACGGCCTTCAACGCAGCGCTCCTGTCGTTCTGCGTTGTGCTCTTGGTGGTGTACTGCACCTTCTGTCTGAAGAACCTGCGCGTGCGCGAGGATCAGCAGCTGCACGAGAGGCAGGATCTGGCCCACTGAAGGCGTTGCCTCTCAGAGCGCCGACAGACATGTGAACGTCACATACCCGACCGTCGCAAGCGCGAGCGTCACGCGCCCACGCATCGCACGCCTGAGCATCACGCACCCAAGCGTCACACGCTTGAGCACCACGCGCCCGAGCGTCACTGGCACGCACGGCGGGCGATCGTGTCACAATGCTAGGGAGATTGCGCAACCCACAGGAGGCCTCATGGCGATCGAACGCGTCGATGATTTTTCGCCCGAACTGACCGAAGCAATGAAGCTGCTCGTCCCTCAGCTGTCCCGCTCATCAGCGCCGATGGAGGAAGGCGCTATCCGCGACTTTATTTCTCAACCAGGTGTGTATCTGTTTATCTATCGCACCGATGAGGCAGCGGGCGATGTGGCTGCCGGTCAGATCGCCGGGATGCTGACACTGGCCACTTTCACAATTCCCACCGGTTTGCGTGCCTGGGTGGAAGATGTGGTCGTTGATGACAGTACGCGCGGCCAGGGTGCCGGCCAGAAGCTGGTTGAAGCAGCGGTTGACTTTGCCCAGGAGCTTGGCGCACGCACGATTGACCTGACATCGCGTCCCTCGCGCGAAGCAGCTAACCGCCTGTACAAGCGGTGCGGTTTCGAGCTGCGTGAGACGAACGTGTACCGCTTCTCCGCCGGCAAGTAGTTCGTCAGCGGTTCTTTGCCCGCAAGCAGGTTATCAGCGGCCGCACGTCTAGGCGTCCTCGTCTTCCTGTTTAATCATTTCACTTTGCCGCGCCCCCATCTCTGCGCGCAGATCCAGACCAATCTGCTTAACGCGGCGACGTTCATCTGCAGTGGCGACTGCACCGAATAGCTGAGCGCCGTGCTCCTGAGTGATGACAGCGGCTTCTTGCTGCGTGCACTTTCCCTCGGGCGTCAACGACACCAGCATTGATCGTCTGTCCGAGGACGACGGGGTGCGCTCAACAAGACCGAGCTTTTCCAGACGGGCGATCGCGCGTGTCATTCCTGAGCGGGTGAACACCGACAAGCGTTCGGAGGAAACAGTGGCTGCGCTCGACCACATGGCTCGCCGCACAGTCGAGATCGCCGGCAAGCTGAACTCCTGAGCCTCACTCGCGTGTTCGACGGCGGTTCGCGTCGCCTCGAGCACACTGTGACGCAGTTCCTTACTGGTCGTCGCCTGTTCGTTCGGCAGGATTGACGAGGGCGACTCCACCGGCGTTGTTCCATCGCCTACCATGGAGTCATGTCCAACGTGAAACCTGCCGGCACGGCGACGGCCAGTGCCTTTACCTGCGATTATCTGTCTTTTCTGAGCGATTCCCCGTCCTCGTACCACGCCGCTAACCTCATTGCTCAACGTTTGGAGGATGCGGGGTGCGTGCGCCAGCGCGAAACTGACGCGTGGGATACGGCACCGGGTGGACACGTGGTTGTCCGCGACGGTGCCGTTATTGCGTACGTGATCCCCGAGTCTGTCACTGACTCGTCTGCGTTCCGCATCGTCGGCGCGCATACTGACTCCCCTGCTCTCGTGCTCAAGCCGTCTGTGCAGGCCACCACCGCCGACGGGTGGGGGCAGCTGTGCGCAGAGATTTACGGCGGAATGCTGCTGAACTCGTGGCTGGATCGCGAACTCAAAATCGCTGGACGCATTCTCACGCAAGGCGGCGAGCAGCGCCTGGTCGCAACCGGCCCACTCGCACGCATCCCGCAGCTGGCCATCCACCTGGACCGTACAGTGAGTGACAAGGGCCTTGTGCTCGACAAGCAACAGCACATGAAGCCCGTATGGACTGTTGACGAGGACGACGCGTCGGTCCTTGATCTCGTGGCTCATACGGTCGATCTGGATGACGCCGATCAGATCGCATCCTTTGATCTAATCCTGACTCCCTCGCAGGGGCCTGCCGTCTTCGGATCGCACGGACAGTTTGTCGCTGCTGGCCGTCAGGATAATTTGTCATCGGTGCACAGCGGCCTCACCGCAATAGAGCGCCTACTGGCTGACGGCATCAGTGGCAACGATGTACTGATTTTCGCCTGCTTTGATCATGAGGAAGTAGGATCGTCAACCAGTTCGGGGGCGGCCGGGCCGTTCCTCGAAGACATTCTGCGTCGCACGGCGGCGAGCCTGGGTCGAGACTTTGACGGGACGGCTCGGATGATGGCCGCCTCATCGTGTATCTCTGCTGATGCCGGGCACAGCGTGCATCCCAACTATGCTGATCGGCACGACCCTGACAACCGCCCGGTGATGGGCCGCGGACCACTGTTGAAGTTGAACGCCAACCGCCGGTATTCCTCTGATGCTCCCGGGATCGCGTTGTGGAAACGCGCGGCTCAGGCAGCTGACGCCCCCTGGCAGAATTTCGTGTCCAACAACTCGATGCCATGCGGCACCACGATCGGCCCGATCACGGCGACGCGTCTGGGAATCTGCACGGTCGACGTCGGGATCGGTTTACTGTCGATGCACTCGGCTCGCGAAATGAGCCACGTCGCCGACCTTGAATCGCTCAGTGCAATTCTGGAGGCCTACTGGCGCGGAGCCTGAGGCACGAAAGCGCTCTGCGCAGCGCCCTGCGCTCTGGCTCCCAGCTGCCTTCCTCCAGCTTCCTCTCGCGCCCGGCTGTCTCCACTCCCCCTCTTGTCCCCAACTGCCGATTTGGACGACGCGTCGACTGATGTGCGCGCAGACAAAAGCTCCTGACCTGCACAAACAGTGGCAGGATTGCAACACCCCCGCCCTATAGTCGACCGAGATCGACAGTTGGGTCAATGAAAATGGACGTACACAACAGGTGCGGGCTACAGCTCACGCGCTGCAGCCCGCACCTGACACAAAGTTAGAGAACTGACAAGAACAAGACCTTACTTCGACTTTTGGCCGGTTGTGATCTGAACCGGAACGTTGTCAGCGATGGCCTTGGAATACGGGCACAGCTGGTGCGTGCGAGTCGCCACGCGCTTGACCGTCTCATCGTCGAGGCCAGGAATCTCAACATTGATCATGACTGACAGCGCAAAGGATTCACCTTCAGGCCCGATCCCCACGGAGCAGGTAACCAGCGAATCAGACGTGTCAACTCCGAGTTCTTTTCCAGCAAGTGCAAGCGCACTTTGAAAACATGCGCCGTAGCCTGCGGCGAACAGCGCTTCTGGGTTCAGTCCCCCACCGGGGCCACCCATCTTTTCCGGGGTACGCAGATCGGCCTGGAAGTCCAGCGTCGGAATCGTGACGGCTCCGTCGCGACCTCCCGTGCAATCGGCTTCAACTCTGTAGACGATTTTTTGAGGTGTATGTGCCATGAGCTCAATCTCACCACGTCCCCGATCTGTCGGCAAGTGCCGTTCCAGTCGGTGAAACAGTGCCACACGCTATCTACCCTGCTGGCCAAGCGTGCTCTCCACTAATCCCCAATCTCTCCACTAATCCCCCATAACCGGCACGCACGGTGAATCTGCACGCCTCGAGCGGAAGTGGTTGTGTCTCACACTGTCCTATCTACGAACGGTTAGAAGCTGCACACTTTGGGCCTATGGAGTACTACCGATTGAACACCGCCGACCCGTCTTCACCTGACAGTGCCCGCTTAATTGCAGTTCGGAAGCGCTCATTAGTAGGAGGCAGGTCATTGGCTGGGAAAAACGCCGCTTCTGTGTTCTCGCCGTCGGCAGGCCACGGCTCGCCCTGCTTCCATTCACACACGAATGAGCAGTCCAGATAACTCGACACATCACCATTCGGGTAGGTCACAGGCCCCACGACCTCCACCGACAAGAGGCGCTGCGCAACCGCTTCAACACCGGCTTCTTCACGAATTTCACGTTCAGCTGCAGCAGCCGGTTCCTCGCCTGGATCCACGATTCCCGTCACGGGCGTCCACTTGCCGTTGTCAGCACGCTTGACCATCAGCACTTCAACATCAGCCAGGTCAGCGTTCGCGCCGGTCACCCTCGCCAATGAGGAAGACGCAGCGGGACGCAATACGACTGCCGTGCACCCTGGTATCCACAGCGGTGCGTGTCCGATTTTGGAGCGTAATTCAAGGACGAAAGGAGGAGTTGCCATGCATCTACCCTAGTCGCTCGTGACGCAGGCTAACCCCGCTCTGCCTCGAACTGGCTGATCTGACCGATACGGCGGACGTGGCGCTCCTCGTTGGAGAAAGGCTCGTCGAGGAAGAGGTCGATCAGGTGAATCATTTCCTCCTCAGGGTGTTGACGGGCTCCGAGCGCGACAACATTCGCATCGTTGTGCTGGCGGGCCAGCAGCGCGGTCGATTCGTTCCAGACGAGGGCGGCTCGCACACCATCGACCTTGTTGGCGGCGATCTGTTCACCGTTTCCGGACCCACCCAGCACGATGCCGAGGGCGTCTTTTCCTGCCTGCCGGTCCGCGACAACGGCCTGCGCGGCGTGAATGCAGAAAGCGGGGTAGTCGTCTTGCGGATCGTAGGACTGAGGGCCATGGTCGTGAACCTCGAATCCGCGCTCCCGCAGGTGTTCCTGAATCGCATGCGACGCATCGAGCCCCGCGTGATCTGTAGCAATGTGGACGATACGAGGAGTGCTCATGTCGAGTCCTTTCATCATGGTGAAGCGGCGTTGCTGACGTGAGGTCTGTACAGTGACCTGTTCCAATCGTAGCCATCGCATCGGCGGGATCCCAATCGGTTCGCACCTGTGTGCGTCGTCCGCCACCCGTCCGGGGTGCGCGTTCGCACAGGATGCAGCCGTGCTGGTTGGTCACGCCGTCCGCCACCCGCCCGGGGTGCGCAGGGTAGAGCGGCTCTTCACGCTCTAGGATCTGTCTATGAGCAACCACGATGCTGAATACGGTTTTCCGGTTGAGAGCGCTCACGCTGCTGACGCGGAAGTGCCGATCCCTGCGGGCGCACTCAGCGACCAGTCCTTCGTGCGGGTCGATACGTGGTTGTGGGCGACTCGGCAGGTGAAATCACGTTCGGCTGCGACGGCTGCCGCCCGCGCCGGTCACGTGAAAGTCAACGGGGAGGCAGCGAAAGCCGCGCAGAAAGTCAGAGTCGGCGATGAGGTGCGCCTGCGCGTCGAAGGATTCGATCGCGTGTTGGAGGTGCGTCACCTCCTGGCTAAACGGATGGGCGCTCCAATAGCGCGGCAGTGCTACGTTGACTTGTCGCTTCCACGCCCGCGCCTCTCAATTCCGGTGGCTCGGCGCGAAAAGGGCACAGGTCGTCCCACCAAGAAAGAGCGTCGCGAACTTGATCGCCTGCGCGGACGTGACTCCTCGATCCGCTGGCGTTAGCTGCCCCTCGCTCAGCTCAGCGCACCGCGCTCAGCCCTCCTGCTCGAAGGCCTTATGCAGCGCCTTTTTCCACGACCGATAGCGCTGGCGAATCGTCGCGCCTGACACGATCCGCTCGCCTGCAGCCCGCTGTTCAGAGGCCCATTCGCAGTAGTTCTGGTAGGTCAGACGATCTGACACCTGCGAGCTGGAGGATTCCTCACCTGATTCTTCGTGCAGTTCGTCGTTGAATTTCTGCAACGCCTTCATGATGTCCTCATCACTGAAGCGCGTGGCTCCTACCCGCCTGCCTGAATACGTCGCAATACCCAGACGGGACAGAGCTGTGTTCCATCTGCCGTCGCCAACACGCGTGGCGACAGTGCGGGCGGTCGGCGGCCACAGCGCCATTCCGGCGATCGATCCTACGTTCCAGGCTTCCAGCAGAGCCGAGCGGGCGCGGTCAAAATCAGCCACAGAGATCGACGCCTGAGAGGCCTCACCAGACACCTTGTCATTCGTCTGTGTGACCCACCACACAGTGCGAACGATGTTTTGTGCGATCTTCTCCGCAAGTTCGTCCGGGTGCTCCAGCCCATGATGACGGATAACAGGCTCAACAATATCGTCGATTTCGTGCCAGGTGTGAGGCGTACCACCCTCAGTCAGAAGAACAGCTTCAGTCGGCTCACCATTATTCGCAACATATTCAGCCACTTTCCCGGCATGAACATAGGCGAGAACCAACCAAAAACCTGCAATAAGCTCATCAGGTGAAAACGCAGGTGTTCTGTATGACGTAAACATGGGCACGTCGGAAGTTTACTCGATTAACCTGAAATGTCCATCGGTCACGCAACAGCGCAAAAACGCCATAGCGAGCATGACGACACAGCGTCTCTTACCATGTGTGAGTGCGTGAAAACGTCACGCACTTCGATGGAATGGAAAACGCGTGCTTTTTCGTTTTGTTTGGCGCTATCTGCGTACACGCCTTCTTGAAGTGATCGGCATTATCGTGCTGCAGGTAATCGCAACCATAGCCGCACTGAATCTGCCGAACCTCAACGCCCGCATCATCGATGAAGGCGTCGCACAAGGTGACACTGACCTGATCTGGGAACTCGGCGCAATCATGATGGGGATAACTCTCGTCCAGGTGATCACCACTGCGTTTGCCGTCTATTTCAGCGCCCGTACTGCGATGGGTCTGGGTGCCTGGGCACGTCACCGGCTCTTCACTCATGTGCAGTCCTTCTCCGCTCAGAACATGCATGACTTCGGCGCCCCTTCCCTGATCACGCGTTCCACCAACGATGTGCAGCAAATCCAGATGGTCACCCTGATGACCTTCCTTATCATGGTTCAGGCACCCATTAACGGCATCGGTGGAGTCCTGATGGCGCTGCGCCAAAACCAACGCCTCTCACTATTGCTCCTGGTCGTCGTCCCCATTCTCGCAGTCGTTGTCGGCGTCATCATGGCGTTCCTCGCACCGCAGTTCGCCCGCCTGCAAAAACGCATCGACACGATGAACACCGTCCTGCGCGAAGAGCTCACCGGCATCCGCGTCATCCGCGCATTCGTGCGTCAGCCGTTTATCCGCGAGCGCTACGACTCGGTCAACGCGTCTGTACGGTCAGTCTACCTGCGCATCGGTATCCTCTTTTCGATCATGTTCCCCTCGGTGACGCTGATCATTTCGATCTCATCGGTTGCAGTGGTGTGGTTCGGCGGATCCCTGATCGACAGCGGCAACATGCAGATCGGTGCGCTCTTCGCCTTCATCAATTACCTCGGCATGATCTTCATGGCCGTCATGATGGCCGCCATGATGTTCGTGATGGTGCCTCGTGCCGGCGTCGCCGCACACCGTGTCACCGAGGTTCTTGACTCAGCTCCCACAGTTGTCACGCCCGCGGATCCCCAGTCCCCCTCGAACATGCAGACACACAATGACGAGGGCGACGCCGCCGCATCCGAGGATTCTCACCACAACACCGCGCCTGACCCGGGCCAATGGGTGTTCAGTCTTGACCACGTCAGCGTGCATTACGACGGGGCACTCTCACCAGTCCTGAATGACATCTCGATCACTCTGAAACCAGGAACGACAACCGCAATCATCGGCTCAACTGCTTCAGGCAAGACCACACTGGTGAACCTGTTGCCGCGCCTGATGGATCCTACAGACGGAACCGTCCGAGTCAACGGCGTCGATGCGCGCGACATAGACCTGGCTCAGCTACGCCAGCACATCGCGATGGTGCCGCAGCATGCGTACCTGTTTTCCGGCACCATTGCGCAGACAGTGTCCGGTTTGTTGGACGTGACACGAACCGACAACCTGACAGACGAGCAGCTTTCCAGGGTGGAGCGCGCACTCGAGGGCGCTCAGGCCACGGAGTTCGTCTCCAAGCTTGATGGCGGTGTGAATTATGACGTCGATCCGGGCGGGTCGAACTTCTCCGGCGGTCAGCGCCAGCGCCTGTCGATTGCGCGTGCCCTGTACCGCGATGCCGACCTGTATATCTTTGACGATTCTTTTTCCGCGCTGGACTACGCCACAGATGCGCGCCTGCGGGCAGGTTTATCTGATCACACCGGCAACGCAGCGATCGTGGTGGTGGCGCAGCGCGTTGCATCGATTCGGCATGCCGACACGATCATCGTGCTGGAAGATGGTCACATCGCCGGTCGCGGCACGCATGAGGACCTGATGAAGAGCTGTACGACGTATCAGGAAATTGTTGCCTCACAGCTCAGCGAGGAGGAGGCAGCATGAGCACTGATTCTCAGCCACAGCGCCGGCGCCGCGGCGGGCAGTCCAACCGTCCTCGCGGCAACCGCGGGGTCGCACCTGGAGGCAAGTCGAAGAACTTCTCCGGCTCGTTGAAACGCCTGATCAAGTCACTGCGACCCGATGCATTCATCATTTTCATCACCTTGCTGGCATCTGCAACATCGGTGGTTCTGTCAGTGATTGCACCGAAGATTCTCGGCCGCGGCACAGACATTATCTTTAACGGCGTCATCGGGAAGATGATGGCGGACGCGCCCTCGAAAGAAGCGGCAATCGAGGCGATGCGCGCCTCGGGTCATGATCGTTTCGCTGACATGCTTTCTGCGATGGACGTCGTGCCCGGCCAGGGAATCGACATGAGCCAGTTGGGCAAGGTCCTGCTGACGGTGTGCGCAATCTACGCCGCCTCAGCGTTGGTGGGGCTGGTCGGTGAGATTCTGCTGCGCATTGCCGTTCAGAACGCCGGGTGGCGGATGCGCGATGAGATTCAGCGCAAGATCGAACGGCTGCCGCTGAGCTACCTCGATCAGCATTCGCGCGGTGATCTGATCTCTCGCGTCTCCAACGACGTCGACAACGTCACGCAGGTCATGAACCAGACGCTCTCCCAGTTCTTCCAGTCAGTCCTCACCGTCGTTGGCATTGTCGCCATGATGGTGTCGATGTCGTGGAAGCTCACGTTGTTGGCGATGGTGATCATTCCCTTCGGTGCAGCGATCGCCGTCTACCTGATGAAGAAGGCGCAGCCGCAGTTCGTTGAGCAGTGGAATGCGACCGGCGAGGTTTCCGGCGTCGTGGAGGAAGCGATGACGGGGCACGAGGTCGTTGCGCTGTACGGGTTGGAAGAGCGTTTCACCGACGAATTCAACGACGCCAATACGCGGCTGTATCACTCATCGTTCAAGGCGCAGTTCATCTCCAACCTGATGATGCCGTTGATGGGGTTACTGTCCAACGGGTCGTACGTGGTGGTCGCCGTGGGTGGCGGGCTGATGGTCGCCAACGGTGGAATGACGTTGGGCCAGGTTCAGGCCTTCATCCAGTATTCGCGTCAGTTCTCGCAGCCTCTGGGCCAGTTGGCGTCGATGGCGAACTCCCTGCAGTCCGGTATCGCTTCGGCTGAACGCGTCTTTGAGTTCCTCGATGCACCTGAGATGGAGCCGGATAACGGGGCGTCCTCGTTCGCGCTGGCCCATGTGGAGGGCACTGACGAAACGCCAGAAGCTGCCAGCAGCCAGACATCCTGGGGCGGTCAGGCAAGCACGGCAGAAAATGAGCACGTGCGCGGGCACATCGTCTTTGACCACGTGCGCTTCGGCTATTCGCCAGATAAGCCCGTTATCAAGGATCTGTCGGTGGAGGTACAGCCTGGCCAAACTGTCGCGATCATCGGGCCAACGGGTGCCGGAAAGACCACGCTGGTGAACCTGCTCATGCGCTTCTACGAGCTGGACTCCGGTGCGATTCGGATCGACGGCGTGGATATTTCGACGATCAACAAGGATGTTCTGCGCTCCCATATGGGGATGGTGCTGCAGGATACATGGCTGTTCGAAGGCACGATTGAGAAGAACATCGCGTTTGGGCGTGAGGGCTCCACACCTGAGGACGTCAGGCAAGCCGCGAAGGAGACGGCGGCGCATCGCCTCATTACGCAACTTCCCAATGGGTATGACACGAAGGTTGCCGACCAGGACGACCAGATTTCGGCCGGTGAGCGCCAGCTTTTGACAATTGCCCGCGCATTCATCGCGCACCCGGACCTGATGATCCTCGATGAGGCAACATCCTCGGTTGATACGCGCACCGAGGCACTGGTACAAAAGGCGATGGATCAAATCAGCCAGGATCGCACCTCGTTTGTCATTGCGCACCGCCTGTCAACGATTCGCGATGCGGACCTCATTTTGGTGATGGAAGACGGCGACGTGGTGGAAACCGGTCGCCACGCCGAACTGCTGGAACGCGGCGGCGCGTATGCCCGCCTCTACCAGGCTCAGTTTGCGGGCCCAGCAGTGACGGACGAGGACGATATCGCATAGGCTCATGAATGGACGCTTGGGCACGTAAGCTGAAGTGGAGCACGTGCCCGAGCATGTTGACAGATCATGAGAGGAGCCAGCCATCATGGCGACCGCATCGGCAGACATTCCACAGATCCCCACGCTTTCCCTGGCCACAGGAGCCACGATTCCTCAGCTGGGTTTTGGAACCTACAAGATCACTGAGCATGTCGTCGAAGCAGTGTCCAACGCGCTTGCCCTGGGGTACCGCCATCTCGATACGGCACAGATGTACCACAATGAGGCCGAAGTCGGGCAGGCCTGGGCACAGTCAGGCGTTGCGCGTGAAGAATTGTTCATCACGACCAAGCTGGACAACCCCAACCATGAGCCTGATGTGGCGCGCGCCGCCTTCACGCAGTCACTGAAGGATCTGCGCACCGATTATGTGGACCTGTTCCTGATCCACTGGCCACTGCCCACGCTCTACGGCGGCGACTTTGTCACCACGTGGAAGGTGCTCGAGGAGTTCTACGAAGACGGCCGAGCCCGCGCCATTGGCGTGTCCAACTTTGAGCCGCACCACCTGGAGATACTGCTGGAGCAGTCCAGTGTCGTCCCGATGGTCAACCAGATCGAGTCACACCCCTACCTGCTCAACCAGGAGGTGCATGACTTCGATGACAAGCATTCGATCATCACTGAAGCGTGGTCGCCGCTGGCGCGTGGCCGGGCAGCATCTGATGACCGCCTCAGTGAAATCGCGCGCGAGGTCAGTGAGCAGGCGGAGCGCGACGTGTCAGCTGCTCAGGTGGCTCTTCGCTGGGCTTTGCAGCGCGGCGATGTCATTTTCCCGAAGTCCGTGACACCGGAGCGACAGCGTGCCAACATGATGCTCTTTGATATTGAGCTGACCGATCAGCAGATGGCTGCGGTGGCCGCCCTCGACGAAGGGGAAGAAGGCCGCACGGGTGCTCATCCTGACGTGATGGATCGTCTGTGAGCGCGCCACCTCCCTACGCGCCGGAAAAGTCACGTTCGCACACAGGCCTGTGGATCAAGCTTGTGGTGATCGTCGTGCTCGCCGCCGCCCTGGTGGGTGCAGACCGCTACCTGGCACACCGCGTCGAAAGTGACCTCGCGTCCAAGGTTGAAAGCGCGCCTGGCGCGGTCACTACCTCTCAGGGAACCACCGACGAGGGGGGCGCTGCTGACGGCGAGGATGGCGTTGACGTGTCAGTTGTTGACATCCCGTTCCTCACGCAGGTTCTGGGTGGGGCGATTTCGACGCTGGATGTGCATGTGCCCGGATGGGACGTGGATGTGTCCGGGAGCCAGTTACGGCTGAACGATATCGACATCAGCGTGCACAATGTCGGGACGTCCTCGCCCTATCACGCGCAGTCGGTTGAAGGCACCGGGCGGGTCAATCAGGATTCGTTGCAGCAGGTTCTGGATGATCAGCTGCCTCAGTACATCTCAATGCCCGCTACTGTCAGCGTCACCGATGAAGGCGTGAGCCTCGGCATGGAAATCCTGGGCCAGCAGGTCACGGCGATGGCAACACTGGCGATCGGTGACAACGGTCGATCCCTGGTGATCACGCCCACCACCATTCAGGCCGGAGCGCTCAATCTTCCGCTGGATGACCTGCTGACGGAATTCAATCTGGACGATCTGCGCGTTCCACTGGATCCGCTGCCATCCGGGCTCATGATTTCGTCACTGCAGACCTCGGACAGCGGCCAGATCACCGCAACGCTGACCGGCGCTGATATCGATCTGGAAACGCTCTTCCGATAATTGCAAAACCGCATAAGAAACCACCCGCCTGCCGGACTTATTTCAGATCCCAGCAAGCGGGTGGTTCTGTACCGCGCTAGTCGCCGGATCTATGCGGATCCCGGCAAAGCAGAGCGTGAGTACCGCAGCCTTCTGGCCTCAGTGCCTCGGCTCCTCGCGCAGAGGCCGACTTCAGTTTTCGTCGGAGTCGCGCGCGTCAGCTTCGATGGTCTGCGCTTCGTCATGAGCACTGTCCTCCACCGCAACAGCGATCTTGCGCGGTTTGGCAGCTTCTGCGACCGGAATGGTCAGCGTCAGAACACCGTCACGGTACGAAGCGGAAATTCCGTCCAGAGCCACTCCGTTGCCCAGTGTCAGCTGACGGGCAAACGCACCGGATGGGCGCTCGTGGGAGAGCCACTGAATATCTTTGGCTGTCTCCGCCTTACGCTCAGCGCTGATGGTCAGCGTGCGCTCTTCCACGTCAATGTCGATCGTGGAGGGGTCAACACCGGGCAGATCCATCTTCGCGATGAACTCATCGCCGCTGCGGTACAAATCCAGCGGCATGCCGGGGTTGGCCGGAGCCTCACGCATCACTGAGTTGAAAATACGGTCCATGTCACGCATGGGATCAAAACGAGTCACCATAACAATCTCCTTCACTTGTCCAAGGCTCTCGGCCCCCTCGTGACCGCACCTTGGTGGCTCTTTCCAGAGCCTCTATTCGCTTGATGGTTCTAGTCTGCATCGACGAGGATGGCTCCGCAAGCAAAGTTGAGTCTCTTTCACTCAAGGCTGAAAGTTGACACACCTAGACTCAACTTTCAAAAGTAGCTGCACTTGTCGATGACTCACTGTGACGATCACCGAATTGCAGGCCAATGTCCCCCCAACAGAAGTCCCTTCAACTCGCAGGTCTTCATTGTGAGACACCCTCGCAAACAGACGACGCGATCGGTATCGTCGAAGACATGTCCGGATTAAAAGATCTTGATTCAGTTCTTGCAGCGCTTGACGCCACCCCACAGGGTGTCTACGTCTTTGCGTCAGTTCACTCCATTCCTGAGGGGCTCCAGCCTTTCGCAACAATCCAGGAAGAAGAAGGCATCACCGTTGTCGTCGCTGAAGACGATGCGCGCGAAGCTGGCCTGCCGATGGACGAACGCTATGCTCTGATCACGTTGGGCGTGCATTCCGCACTGGATTCAGTGGGCATGACCGCCACCATCACCCAGACACTCGCATCGCGATCCATCAGCTGCAACGTGATCGCCGGCTACTACCACGACCACCTTTTTGTTCACGTGGATCGAGCAACGGAAGCGGCATCCATCCTCGACAATCTGGCACGTCAGGCACGAGGCTGGCTGCCACCAGCCCAGGCCTAGTACCGCGCGGTGCCACGCAGATACGGATCTGGCCACGCCATCTCGGAGCGAAGACGCACCGCCCATACGTGCGGCAGCATCGGATCAGTCAGAAGCGGGCGCCCCACTTCGATCATGTCGGCGCGACCGTCCACCAAAATCTGTTCCGCCTGTTCAGCTCCCGTAATAAGGCCCGCGGCTGACACCGGCACATCGGTAATTCCTGCATCATGCAGGCCTGTGCGGACAGCCTCCGCGGCGAACACCTGATATCCCACGCCACCGTGGATACGGGCATCCGGCACGTTCCCTCCGGTCGACATATTGATCATGTCGACACCGCGAGCGCCTTCGTGAGCACTGAACTCAGTGCCGGGGCGTGCCAGTTCACGGGCAAGACGTACTGTTTCTTCCAGTGTCCAGCCGTCGCGACCATCCTCGGGGTATTCCTTCGTCCAGTCAGTGCCCGACAGGCGCACGCCCAGGACGACCTCGTCGCCAATACGTGAACGGATTTCCTGTGCTATGCGGCGCAGGAAACGCGTGCGGCCCTCGAAGTCACCGCCCCACTTGTCAGTGCGTGTGTTGGAAAATGGTGAGAGAAACTCGTGAATCAGGTAGCCGTGAGCGCCGTGGATCTGCACGCCGTCGAAACCTGCGCGCATGGCCCGCTCTGCCGCGTCACCAAACGCGCGGATCAGGCCGTCAATTTCCTCACCTGTTAACTCACGAGGCGTCCCCAACCGCTCATTGAACGCCACGGCCGACGGGGCAACGGTTTGCCACTCAAGTTCATGGTCGCGTTGATCCGAGATCGGAAGGTCACGCCCTGCCTGGCGTGCCCAGCGGCGAGAATGTTCCACCGCCCAATCCACCGGATCTGACGCCTTACGTCCGGCGTGGCTGAGTTGGATCAGGGCAGTCGAACCGCCAGCGTGGATCGCGTCAGCTACGCGCGCAAAGGCCGGGATTTGCTCGTCAGAATGCAGGCTCAGGCAGTACGGGGAGATACGCCCCTCTGGCACGACCCCGGTCGCCTCGACAATGACGGCTGCTGCACCGCCGAGCGCCCTCGCACCATAATGCACCACATGCCAGTCGGTCGGCTGCCCCATTGTGGGGCCTGACGGGAGGGCGGAGTATTGACACATCGGAGGCATCCACACGCGGTGTGCAATGCGGCGCGCTCCCACTTCAATCGGTTCAAACAAACGCACACGAGCCATGCGTCCACCCTACCGATGTTCGGCGTCCTCACGATAGCCCGACAGCAGTGCACCACTGAATTCACTGAGCGCATACATAGAATCGGGGGAGCTGCCGCCACGAAGCGGCGTCTGCCTCGTTACCCCTGATGAGAGGGCGAACATACGCCGCAAGAGAACAGGAAATTGCTGCCGAGCCTGTGCCGGGCCCGTCAGATGAGGGCGAGTGCGACTACGCTAGGAGGTATGGCGAAGGAGCAAGAGACCCACGACCGGGCCATTGTGCGGCTAGCTGATGGCACCGTCAAACAGACGAACCTGCTGTCCGGCACTGAAGTGTGGACCGTTCCCGGCCGGGGACACCGCCCTTTATCCGTGCCAGTTGAGACGCCCGAGCAGCTCGACCCAGATCAGCACGGCAAATACTGCGCCTTCTGTGAGCAGCGCTATCTGGAGACTCCACCCGAAAAGGCTCGTCTGATTCGCGACGAGGACGGCAACTGGAAACAGCTCGAAGCACTGCCAGCCGATGAGCTGACGTCGACTGTCGCTGAGTTCCGCCGCATCCCAAACCTCTTCGAAATCGTGTCCTACAACTACTGGCACCTCAACCACGGTCACGTTCCATCTGAAGCTGAGCACCGTCGAATGGCTGAATACCTGGCTTCCTCGACTGGCTATGACCACGTGATGCGGGTTGTGCGCGCGCGGATGATGGCGGGCGGCATGTCCGAGGAGGACTTCGATGCTCTGTCCGATTCAGAAAAGCTCCAACAGGCGAACGGGTTTTTCTCCGGTGGTCACGACGTGATCGTTGCGCGCCGACACTATGTTGATGGCGCGACGGATAATACGCAGCTGGCGGGGTCTGGCACCCTCACCCCGGAGGAGCACTATCAGTACACGGCATTCACTACCCGCGCGATGGCTGACCTGTACGGGTTGGATCCTGCTGTCAAGTACGTGGCAGCGTTCCAGAACTGGCTTAAACCGGCCGGCGCGAGTTTCGATCACCTGCATAAACAGCTGGTCGCAATTGACTCTCACGCGGTTCAGACTGAGGCAGAGCTTTCCCGCCTGCGAGCGCAGCCGGATCTATACGACGACATTTTCTCGGTCGGTGTCACGCGACGCCTGCTGATTGCGCAGAATGAGCACGCCATTGCGCTGGCCGGTTTTGGTCACCGCTACCCCACCATTGCGATCTGGCCGCTGGGCGAGCCGGTCAACCCATGGCACGCCTCCGATGAGCAGGTTCGCGGAGTTTCTGACTTGCTGCATGCTGCGCACGTGGCCACCGGGGTCGACGTGCCATGTAACGAGGAGTGGTATCACCGACCGCCCGGGGTGTCGACGCCGATGCGGTGGAGGATTTTGCTCAAGTGGAGAATCTCCACATTGGCCGGGTTCGAGGGCGGCACTCGCATCTACCTCAACACGATCGACCCGTGGACTGTGCGCGAACGCGTTGTGAAGCGCCTGCTCGAAGAGCGCGGAAAGGGCACGATTGCACCGATGAAGATCGGTGATGAATGTTCGGCTGATCCGAGCCTGCTGCACGGCGAGGGGTGACGTTCTGTCCGCGCGACGCGGTCCGACCTTCCACTCCACAATTCCTGGGCAGCAGAGCACAGCGCCGTGCGCCTCACCCTCGAGCAGTGTGCCGCTGGTGTCTCGCAATTTGGGCATATTCCCCCATTAATCTGAGAATTACCTGAAAACTCTTGAGTATGGATTTGATGCCAGCTACTGTGTGGAGAACGTTATTCCGATCAGGGGTGATCCGGTAATCATCCCACCGAAGGAGATGAAACATCATGGCTTCACGTTCACAGATCGCACGAATCGGAGCTGTTTTGGCCATTGCAGGTCTTGCAGTCGCGGGCTGCTCAGGTGGCGGTGCGTCAGACGGCGGCGACATGTCAGTGCCGGGCCAGTCAGAGGTAACTACGGACACCACGACCCAGAGCTGACCCCATCGCTCTGCGAGTGATCAGCGACTGAGCTATTCGTAACCCCGGTGCCCCTGCTGTTTTTCGAAGCAGCAGGGGCACCTTCTGTCACTATCACCCCATCTCTCGTATCTCCTCCACCCGCTCACGTCCCCTCCCCCACTCACGTTCCCTCTCGCACTCACGATCCGCAAACTGACCGCACCACGCCATCTGCTCGCCTCGCGCCCCCGTTTCGGTTTTCCCGCGCAAGACACTCTCTCAGATCTGTCGACTCGCTCGCCTCGCGCCCCCATTTTCAGCTCTCCGGCAGGCAGTGCTTCCTGGTATCTGCGTGCCTGCGCGCACGATGCCCTGGATTTACCCCTCGCGAGTGCACATTCCCCTAGATCTAACCTCCACGGGTGCACATTCCCCTAGATTCTCACTCCTTTTTGCACAATCCCCTAGATCTAACGCCCGCACATTTCACCGCGTTTGTGAACATGCAGGTCACAGGGCATCCTATTTTTCGAGGGTGGCCCCGCCCGCTGTTGATCTAGGGGCTTGTGCATCTCAGCGCCTTAGATCTAGGGGCTTGTGCACCACAGCGCTTTAGATCTAGGGGTTTGTGCACGATGGAGCCTAAGATTTAGGGGTTTGTGCAGCACACAGGCCATGATCCGATCACTGCTCGACCCCGTGACAGGACCACGACGCAACCGGCCAAGCAAGAATAACCGACTGAGGCAAGAATCAACCGGCCGCGACAAGCGCCGACCGATTGACGACATAACGCATTTCGGGGCGGATCGGCACCGTGGCCGCGCACCGCACCGATATTGCAATGCCGGGAAAGCCGCCAAGCGCTGAAAGCTACAGGGAACCGAAAGCCCCCGAGCTGGAGCCGTCAGGAATCAAAAGCACCCGCCCATTTTGGTTGGAGGGTTGATGAGGCTGACCACTGCTCCTCACTCAGTTCCAACGCGCTATCTACGGGAGCTGCCACCCAACTCAATACGCTGTCGCTTGCCAGAGCGGCCGCCTGGTCACCCGGCCATGCGGCCGGCCAGGCAACAGCGTCAAGCGCCATAATGCGCTGTGCCATTGCGCCTTGCACGAAGTCGATCCACGCCTGCGCCCCGGCAGTAGGCAGGGAGCTGGCGGTGGGAACGGTGTCCGCAGTAGCTTGAGCCCCGGTCGTAGCTTCGTCACCCGGCCAGGACGCGACGAACACGGAGCGCTTCACGCAAGTCCCACCGATCAGCGCACCATATGATTCAACGCCGGTGTTGAGCAGCAGCGGCGCATGCGCCAAGTCAGAGGCGGCGACCACGGAATAGTAGGACGGCGCTGCTGTCGACGAGGCTGCTTGGTTGCTTCGCGACGAGGCTGCTGGGTTGCTTTGAGACGAGGCCGGTTGCTCACCTTGAGACCCGGCCGCCTGGCCGCGCGCGCTTTGAGTTCCCGCCGAGCTGTCTTCCGCCGCACCATCGCCCGTGGCGCTGTCTCCAGTTGCGCGCTGGCCACTCGCCCCCTGGGTGTCCGCGCTCACAGGTGCCCCGTGGTCAAGCGCGCTCCACGAGGAGGTTGCGCCGCTCCCCTTGTCGATTCTCACGCCACGCTTTGCGGCGTCCTTCCACCAGGTCGGAGCTTTGTCACCCTTCACGCTCGCCGTTGCCAGCATGAATGCTCTGCCGGCAGCAGAGGTCACCGGGCCGGGAACAGTAAACAGCACGGCATGCGCGTCATCAATCAGCTCATCAAAGGAGGCGGCAGCTTTCCCGCGATTAGCCTCAATAAACAGTCGGTCGACCGCGGCGCACACATCATCACGGCCATAGACCGTTGCATCTTTCAGTCCCAGATCGGCCAGGTCGGCCGGATCCAGTCCCATCAGCACGTCGGGGGTCCCCTCGTCAATAGCGGACAACAGGCTGCCAGCTTCACCACTGCGGCTGATGGGGAGAATTTCGGCCTTGAAGCCGCTGCGTTCGGTGAATTCCTCAAGTAGACGCGGGGGCAGCGAAACCTTGCTATCTGCCACCACGCCGATGCGCACGGTTCCCGTTCCGCGCGTGACGGCAGGGCCTTCGTCAGGTCCAGGGGCACCCTCGGGCCACGACTGGCGCAGCGAATCAGCGGACTGGCTGGTATCGCCTGCTGCGCCCGACATTGACGAGGGGGACGCGCCATCGGCCAACCCGACTGACTGGCTCGACGCGAACGGGTCGGTCACCGCGGTTGGATCGACTGAGGCGGTGCAAGCGCTCAGTGCAAGGGCGACACTCACGCACGCTGCCGCGCCTAGATACATGGGTCGGCGCGCGGATGGGTGTCGGCGCGCTGTGCTGAAGCGTCCTTGTGGCGCAGTGTTCATCGCGGCAGCCTCCCTTGTCGTTTCTGGTTCCATTGTCGCCTGTGCGCGGGCGGTTGCGGCGCATCCAGAGCGTATTTTGCGAACGCGATATTCTTTTTATCACGCGCCGCGCACGCAAATGGGGCATGATTACATCAGAGCCACGCCGCCACGCGTTGAGCTGGCGCTGCGTTGTTCGCCTTTTTGACAACACGTTGAGGAAACGGAGAACACTATGGATATCGGGTGGAAGATTGCAAGCGCCGGGTCAATGGCTCTGTCGGCAATGGTGGCGAACAAGCTGGTCGAAGGCGGTTGGAAGCTTGTCACCGGCAAGCCGATTCCACGCGAAGACGATGACAATGTCCAGATTGTGCAGCTTCTGGCGTTCGCAGCCCTGTCAGCGGTGTGCGTGTCGGTCATTCAGCGTTACGCCATCAAGGGTGCGAAGAAGTGGTACGGACCTGGTCAGATTGACGACTGATCACCACGACGATGTGTGGGCACGACGAATGGTGAATAATGCGTAGTCCCGCATGGTGATCGGAGTTTTCAGTGAGTGAGTTTCATGAGGGGTCGCCGTGCGTTCACTACGGCACTCCGGTTGTCTCTGGTGTGGCGTGGGCGCCCTCGGCGTGGGCCAGGCGCCCGACGCTGCCCGCGCAGGACGAGGCGGAGCTGACGCCTGATCAGCGGCCAGGCGCAATCGACGCGTACATGACGGCAACTGACGTGGTGGCGCAGCGCCTGTTTGAGCGTGCCGAGCACTCTGAAGGCAGCGCGGCCGAGGTTCTTGCCGTCACCGCGTCAATGGCGACCGACAAATCATGGCGCAAGGAGACGGTCAGGTACATCGAGGCAGGCGTTCCCGCTGTTCAGGCAGTGGTACGTGCTACCGCGAAACTGATTGATTCCTTTGAACGCGCCGGTGGCATTATGGGCGAACGCACTACCGACTTGCGCGATGTGCGTGACCGCGTCATCGCTGAGCTGCGCGGGGAGCCGGAGCCGGGTATTCCGCGCACTGATCACCCGGTAGTGTTACTGGCTGATGATCTCTCTCCTGCTGATACCGCAGGGCTTGACCCCTCGATGTATTCCGCGATCGTCACAGAGTTCGGCGGCCCGACCTCGCACACGTCGATCATTGCTCGCCAGCTCGGCATCCCGTGCATCGTGGCGGCCCGCACCATTGGGCAAATTGCCGAGGGTGTCCATGTCCTTGTCGATGCGCATACCGGAACAATTACGACGGGCGCCCGTCACTGTGACGCTCACGACGCAGTTGCTCATGAAGCTGAACGCCTGGCGGCGATCCGTGCCTGGCACGGGCCGGGACGCACGCGCGACGATGTGCGTGTTGAACTGTTGGCAAATGTGCAGGACGATGTGACGACGAGGTTGGCGGCACACTCTGGCGATGCGGAAGGTATCGGCCTGTTCCGCACAGAGTTGTACTTCCTCAACACTCAGGTCGAACCCAGCGTGGACGATCAGGCTGTGCTGTACGGGAAGGTGATGCAGGAGTTCCCTGAATCAAAGGTTGTGGTGCGCACGTTGGATTCCGGCTCCGATAAGCCTGTCCCATTCGCCCCGCTGCTGGAGGAAGCAAACCCGGCTCTGGGTGTGCGCGGTATCCGCACCACTGGCCACAACCAGGAATTTCTGCCCCGCCAACTCGACGCGATTAGATTGGCAGCTTCTTCTGTTGGGCATGAGCATGTGCTCGTGATGGCACCGATGATTTCCACAGTTGCGGAAACCCAGTGGTTTGCCGGCCTTGTCCATGATCGCGGCCTGAAAGCCGGCATCATGGTGGAGGTTCCCTCCGTTGCCATCATGATTGACAAGTTTGCGCCACTGCTGGATTTCGTGTCGATCGGGACGAATGATCTGACGCAGTATGTGATGGCTGCTGACAGAATGTCGCCCCACCTGGCCGAGTACACCGACCCGTGGCAGCCGTCGGTGCTGCGCCTCATTGCCCACACTGCGAAGGTGTGCCGCGAGACCGGCACAGATGTATGCGTGTGTGGTGAGGCTGCTGCTGACCCCTTGCTTGCGTGTGTCTTGGTCGGCATGGGTGTGCAGTCGCTGTCGATGGCATGCCCGGCTATCCCACCGGTGGGTGCTCGTCTGGCGTCAGTGACACTCGAGCAGTGCCAGGCAGCTTCCGTAGCCATCCGTGAGGCAACCAGCCCAGGAGAGGCGCGTCATTTTGCCCGTACCCAACTCCCCCCGCTCGCATCAGCTCACTGAGCGCGCCCAGGAAATGAACTCGTCGGCCGAGTAGACGGGTTTGCCCCACTTTGCGGCGTTCCTGGCTTTGCCGGACATGCTGGTCACGTCCGCAGCGATCAGAACGTCGCATCGCGTCTTTGACACATTGGGCGCGACAGCCAGGCCGCAGGTGTGTGCGAGGTTTTCCATCTGCTCGCGCGACCACACCTCACCGTCACACACAGCCGTGCCGGTGAAGCACACACGCACGGGTATAGCCGCATCACCGCTGTGTTCCTCAATGAACTGCGCCCACGTGGTCTGCTCGCCCCGAGTGCGGTAGTTGATCGCCACTGCGTACCGCCTGCAAAAATCGTCAATGAGCTGCGCGGCGCTGTCACCGAGCGTAAGCCCAGCGACACGTTCTTCGATCAGTGCGGCCACTTTCACCGGATCCCCGTAGGGCACGATTTGTCGCGGTGAGCGCGGCAGGAGCCATGCGGCTCGAGGCTCGTCGACCGGCGTGTATGCCGGTGCGCGTTCGGGCAGACTCGCATCTGCTGCATGTGCTGCGTCGCGCAGCTTTTCGGCCCGTGTGAGCGCGCTTGCTGTGCTTTGTGGCACCTGAACAGTGAGCACTGATTCGAGGGGTGCGACGATGCCGGTACGTTTGAGCTCATCATCCCAGATTCGCAGCATGTCGTCGTGTGCCTGTGCGACGAGGGTGTGGCCGGAAATGCGTTCTTCAACGGCTGGCCATATATCAGCCAGGCGCGGCGCTACCTGCAGGTCAGCGGCACGAATGTCATAGGTCGCTGCGGCATCTCCGATGTCACGCGTCGGGTTGATCAGTGAGGTGAGTGGGGCACCCTCGTCAAATGTGAAGGCGATTTCGAGGGGGCGTATGAACCCGTCGCCGTGACCGCAGGTGAGCGCGCCGCAGTATGCGCGACGGCCAGTGGGCAGGCCGGTTGTGTCAGCCAGGAATGAGCGGATGCGGTGATCGATTTTCACGTCGCGCGGGTAGATGGGGCGTGTCAGCACGAGGCCGTCGAGGCTGCGGCACCGTGACAGCGCTACGTAGAGTTGGCCGGCGGCGAATGTGCCTCCCGACAGGTCGATGACGGCACGGTCGAGGGTTTGGCCCTGAGATTTGTGGATCGTGATGGCCCACGCCAGTTTGAACGGCATCTGCGTGAAGGAGCCGACGACGCTGTGGCGCAGGACTCCACCTTCGACGGTGGGGTGGATGATCTCCCATGCGTGTGGTTCAACGCTGACTGTCGAGCCGTCGCGCAGTTCAACGAGCACTTCGATGTCGTCATCGACACTGCATTCGATCGAGTCAGTCGCGGCGGTCGCGGCGGTGGGGTCGAAAGTGGGAACGCGGCCGGGCACCGTAGGGGCAGTATCGGGCACGGTACCTGCAGTGATGGGGTCGGACGCGGCCTGGTCGATCCCGTCGGCTCCTCCGATCCCGTCGATCCCGACGACGCGCCCGAGCGAGCCGTTCACCCACCTGTCAGCCGGGTCGTTGGTCAGCATCATGACCTGGGCGCCAACTTTGAATGACAGCACGGGGTCAGTCGGCGGCTCGAACTTGTCGAGGTTGCCTGATTGCGCTCCGTGGCACTGGATGAGCGGTGTCGGCAAATCATCAAGGTGTCGCCGGTTGCGCGCACCGACGATCCGGTTTGTCGTGGCGAGCGTGAGCCAAAACTCGTCCTCTGGTGGCGTGAAATCGTGGTTGACCTTGCTGTTCAGGACGCTGGTGATCGAGCGTGTCATGCGCCCCGACCTGATCGCGTTGAGCATCTGCGTCATCTGAGAATCACCGAGCTGGCGAAAAACCTTCGTCAGGTTGACGGTCGGGAACCGCTCGGCACTGTACGCGCTGGCAGAGAAGAAATACGGGGTGCCAAAAGCGGACGCGAAGTAGTCTTCTTCTCCCGTGTTGACCACGGGCGGCAGCTGGTAGAGGTCTCCGACCAGGACCAGTTGGACTCCTCCAAGAGGCTCCCCAGGGTGTGGCCCGTATTTTTCGAGGGCGAGGCACACCTTGTCTAACAGGTCGGCTCGCACCATCGACGCTTCATCAATGATGAGTGTGTCGATTGAGGCCAGCGTGCGCGAGAACCGCGAAGGCTTATACGTGCCGTTTCGCACGTCGTCGATCGTGGTATGCGGGGTGAATGAGAACAGGCGGTGCAGGGTGTAGCCGTCGACGTTGAGCGCTGCCACTCCGGTGGGCGCGGCGACCACGACTTTACGCTCAGTTGAGGCCATGAAGTAGCGGATCAGGGTGGATTTGCCCGTGCCGGCGTTGCCGGTCAGGAACAGGGACCTGCCGGCTTCCAGCATGTCGAGTGCCCGACGGAATTCGTCGGTGATCTCGATGGGTGGGGTGCTCACAGGGTCATGGTCTCACAGCCCACCGGCATCTGCGGACTGCGAGTGTACGGCAAGGTCGCGGCCATCGAACAGCGGCAACAGCGCGGCGAGATCTGTTCGCTGGCCGGATGCCTGGATCAGGCCGGCGGCGTCCCCCTCGTCCCACGACAGGTCGCCGGTTGCGAGGCGCAGCCACGTGGGCATCGACATTTCGACAACGGCAGGTGGGGTACCTCGACGGTGAGTGGTACCTTTCAGAATCTGGACGGCTCCGGCAGGAGGGACGCGCACTTCGACCGCGCGACCGGGGTGACGCTGCTCGAGCTCCTCCAGACAGAAACGCACTGCCGTCATCTGCTGACGGCGCGGGGTGTCATCGCCCTGTTCGCGCCACGTGCGCAGTGCATCCATGCCGGCATCGAAGTCGATTTTTCGTCGAGGCGTCATGGCGACCATTCTAGGCGCTGATATACAGCTCAGGCCGTGTCATCAGGTATGCGTTGAAGTATGCGAGCTGTGAGCGCAGGTCTTTTTGTGCCATCGCTGTGCCGTAGGGCGATTCTCTGGCTCCGGCAATGATGGTGGGCTTGTTCCCCAGGGGTTTGATCCGTAGAGTCGCGACATCCAGTCGAGGGCGTTCCTGAGAGCTCCGGGAATGGATCGGTTGTACTCCGGGGTCACGATCAGTACGGCGTCTGCTCTCTCAACATAGGACTTTCTACCTAGACGGCGCTAAAATGAACCTGCACAGCGAGTTTCACAGTTGAGACGCAGGGGCATGAAAGCAAGGATGCATACCTGATTGCACCGTCGCCTCGTCGCTGAGCTGAAAACAACCAGAAAGGTATCAACATGGACGGAACAATGCGCGCCCAGCGCTTCTACGCCGACAGCAAGACCATGAAGGTTGAAGACATCCCGATCCCCTCCCCCGGACCAGGCGAGGTCCTCATTAAAGTTGCCTACTGCGGCATCTGCCACTCTGACCTGTCACTGATCGACGGAAACTTTCCACCACAAGTTGACGTGGTGACGCAGGGCCATGAATGCTCGGGTGAAATCGCAGAGCTGGGCGAAGGTGTCACCGGGTGGAAAGTGGGCGACAAAGTTATTCCCGTGTCCGGCAGGTCGTGCGGCGAGTGCCGTGAATGTCGCCGCGGCAACGAAGGAGCCTGCCAGAATCTTGAGCTGATGGCGTTCGCCTATGACGGCGCCTGGGCGCAGTACACCATCACTCCCGCTGCTGGCCTCACGCGAGTTCCCGAGGGTGTCCCGATGGATCAGGCAGCGATCCTGGCTGACGCTGTTGCTACACCTTTTAGCGCGGTCAAGCGCACAGGGCGGGTGTCGATCGGCAATGCGGTTGCGGTGTGGGGCCTGGGCGGCGTGGGAACGCATATCGTTCAACTCGCCAAGCTCGCCGGCGCTATCCCGGTCATCGGGATTGACATTAACGACGCGGTCTTGGAACGTGCGAAGGAGTTGGGTGCTGACTATACGTTCCGGTCAGATGATCCGGACTTGATGGAGAAGATTACGGAAGCGACGGGCGGGCGAAAAATCGATGTCGCGTTCGACGCCGTTGGTTTGCAGTCCACGTTCAAGCAGGCCATTGCCTCGTTGGATTTCAATGGGCGAGCTGTCCTCGTTGGCCTGTCAGGTCAGGAAATTGACGCTGGCCCCATCTTGTCTTTCGGTTTGCAGCGCAAGCAGGCGTTCGGCCACCTGGGCTACAAACCTGTCGACATTTACCTGTTGGCAGAGCTGTTGAAGGACGGGCGTCTTGACCTGTCGCAATCGATCTCTGGTGTGGTCCCATTGTCTGAGATCGAACGCGGTATTGAAATGATGGAATCGAAGGAGGGCAACCCGATTCGAATCCTCGTCGATCCGTGGAAATAGTTCCCCAATGATCCCGCCTCGGCGGCATGCTGTGTGAAGGAACGCATCGCTGAGAAGTTAGGCCGTCACATCACGAACGCCCAAACGTAGTGAGTCGCTGGAACTGCTTAACCTCGGGTGGGCGTCAGTTCTACGAACTGACGCCCACATTTGGGATCAGTAAGCGCGAGTTGTATGCGCTGATCGCCCTGCTCCTTCACAATAGATAGCGGGGGAATTCGAGATGGATGACGTGGATTTTCAACAAGCAAAGGCGATGTACATAGCCGCTCGCAAGAATGAGCGTGCACGTATCCGAAGCGCTCTGCAGGTTGCGGGATTCCAAGTCAAATCAGGGAACAACGCCGGGCAAGGATTAAGATCCTACACAAGCGGCGGCCGTCTTTTGCCACCTTTTGACCTTTCAAATTGGATGTGGATTGAAGCACAGCGTGATGGCGTGTGCAAGACGCCGGTTCAGCGAATCATCGGAAACAGAACCGATAATCGTCGCCACTGGCAACATCATGAGAGATATTCTTTCATCTGCCGCCAATACCAACCAGCAATGCACGAACGTTCGCACCCGCAGTTATGCGCGAAATTGATCGTCGATACCTGTTCTTGTCGTGCCTACTCGCAGTCCTTTTCACTCGCCAATGCTCAGTCTCTCCATGCCCTTGAATCAAAAGACATTTCGTCCTAAAAACCTCAGCACGAAAGCAACTATAGCCCTATAGAACGGTTCGCACCTCGACAGTTTCACGTTGAAATGTCACTCAACAGCAAGCGTAGCGCTCGTTCAACGCTGTCCTATCGTCGATCGAGCCAATGGGGAGAGTAGCAGTGGGACCCCTAGAACACGTTCAATATCGAGCAGCTCCCTTAGTATCTCCAACTTCGAGATTACTCGCAAAATAACAGCGATGTGACGCCACTTAAATAGTAACAACATCAATCTCAGCGAAAGAATATTGGAACTGTACTCAACAGAACAAAACAAGAGTCGCCAAGACCCCGGTCCCTTTAAGAAGAAACTCTCTCTATACCGCGTATCTCGAACGTCCATTTTCACTAGACGAAAACAAATAGAGGAACCTGACGCACGTTATAAGATAATTGGAAAATCCGGATGGCTGCTCAACTTCAACTCAATCTTATTCTTGAAGTTGAGCAGCCAAAGGAACTTCCATTCAAACCGCCGCAAACACCAAACATCTACCGTGGGCGCCGTTGCTCTTTTTCAGGCAAGACCCAATCGTCGCCGCTTGGATCAGTTTGGTACCAAAAGGCAACGGTAGTGACATCATCACGACGCTCAAAAAGATAATCACCACGATCCCCGATTTGTTGGAGAGTAACTTTAAGCCTTCGAGAAAATCTCACAGGATCCAAAAGATGCCATCTATACATCCCATGTCCTGGTGGCAGATCTTTGGCATAAGGTGAAACTCGGCTGTTATCACGACTAATCTGCTGATGATACCCCAAGTACAGAGAACAATAAGCCACTGGTTTTGGATCTTCATACCCATCCCACTGGTCACGAAAACCCCAAGCGCCACCGACATAGTCTTCCAAGCCAGTTCCGACAATTGTGGCAAAATCTTGGTCATCATCAATATAAAACTTGAGCTCTCCTTCGCCGTACCAAAATCTCTCTAGTTGGCTCAGAAAAATGAAGCTACCAACGTAAGCTCCCGATCCCTGCGTGTCGAGAACGACATGATCTTGTCCGAGCTGGTTAGTGCCATTAGTGCGTCGCCATTGTGAGTGCAAATAACACAGATCATCGGGAAATGATTCCTCAAGCGAATAATCAACCTGATAGAAGAATCCTTCGACCACTTCAGAGTGGTCACTAACTATTTCAACTACAGCTCTTTCTCTAAATGGCATTTGGAGATAGCAGTTAAGCCCCCCAGTTGGCGCTGCGACCATAACTGAGGAAGAATAGTTAACCACCTCGCCGAATCCACATCCAAAGAAGTCTCCAATTGGAACGTCTATAGCTGGGTTTTCCGCCGAATCCCACGTTATTCTTATCCGGATATTTCTCAGAACGAATGGCTCAGACTTAGTTCTCGCTGGCATAGTGAACCACAGGTGACGAATCTGACCGGGTCCCTTAATATCCACAATCTTGACTGTTTCTCCTGGAGGGATAGATATGCAAGGCCTACCCTTCCTGCCAACTCCTAGCTTCGAGGAGGATCTTCCTCCGTTTCCAGGCGAACCGCACGGGTTTTCTGCCGTTATAGAACGTGAAAGGACGGGGAGATTCCTCGCATAATCAGGGAAATTCATATTAGTTTTCAAGTGACTAATCCTTTTCACTTAACTGCTCCAGCAGTGACGCCCCTCGTCAACGTTCTCTGGAAGAACGCGAAGAAAATGAGCGTGGGTAACAACGTGAGCAGAGATGCGGCCGCCATTTGGGTCACGTCAAGCGTGTTCTGTCCCTTTAGATTTGCCAGAGCAATTGGTAAAGTCTGAGAATCCGGTCCAACCAGCATGATCATCGGAATCAGGAATTCATTCCACGTCCAGACGAAGAAAAACACCAGCAAAACAGAGAGCGAAGGACGCATAATCGGGTAAACAATGCTAATTAGGACCCTGAAACGACCAGCACCATCCACCTGGGCCGCCTCAAGCATTTCTCTCGGAAATGTAGACATTACGGAGGACAACAGATAAGTCCCCATCGCTGCCTGCAGAACAGAGAAAATAATAACAACCGACCAGATCGAGTTATGGAGGCCTATTGCTTGAACACCGTAAAATAGAGGATACAAGAGTGCCTCTTGTGGCAACATCGTTGCGATCAAGAGGACAAAAATAACTCCAGTACGCCCCTTGATTCGACCAATACCAAGTGCGTAAGCAGCCAGAAGTGACAAACACGTGCCGACTAGAGAAGTTACACCTGCTGTAACTATGGAATTAAACAGAAGTCTCGGAAAATTAACCGTTTCCAAGTAACGCTGAAACGCACTCACAGTCCACTGCTCTGGTAGAGCTACCGGGCCATTGATGGAATATTCAGCTGGACTCTTGAACGAGTTAATCACCACCAAATACAGGGGAGCAAGCATCAATACGGCTACAAGGGCGGCAATTACTAAGACGCCATATTTAGTCAAAATAAAAGAAAGCGGTTTCCTCGCCTTATAGGCATCGCGAGCATACTGAGATGTTTTTTGCATCGAACTCTTACTCCTCCTCAATTGCCTTCGACTGCCAATAGACAAGCCCACCAGCTATGACGCAGATCGTTACCGCCAAGACAGTCGCAGATGCCGCTCCATAGCCAACCTTCGATAGCTCAAAGAAGTTCCTGTACGAGAAGAAAGAAGGGACGTACGTCGAGAATTCAGGTCCTCCACGGGTCAGCACCATCACAGGCGCGAACAACTTTATCGCGCCGATAGTTGCTGTCAGAACAACAACGAAAATGTCGGCACGGATGTTCGGAATGGTAATATGCCTGAATCGCTTCCACCAGCCCGCTCCATCTAACTGAGCTGCCTCATACAGAGACGGATCAACTCTCTGCAAACCTGACATGAATATCACAACCGGATATCCGATCTGCAGCCATATCATCATCAACATGATTGAGTACAGCGCTAAGTCCGTGTTCCCCAGCCAGTCAGGCGCGAGTCCTGTACCTACACCACGGAGTATCTCATTTAGTGCTCCATCTCTAGTGTTTAAAATCCAACTCCATAAGACGCCCGCCACGGCGACAGGCAAAATCTGCGGAATGTAATATGTGGCCCTCAAAAATGACGCTATCGCACTATTAAAATGCCTGCCGATAAAGTCAAACAGGGTAGCCGCCAGGATCAAACCAATCACAGTCGGTATAATCGCTATCGCGAAAATCATGTATATAGTGTTCACAAAAGATGACCAAAATAGTTTATCATGCATTAGATCTACATAGTTTGACACTCCAACCCATTTCATCTCAGCCTTACCACCCTTCCAGCTATAGAAGCTCAAAAGTGTGTTCACGATGAGAGGAAGTAGGACCACTACACAAAAACCGATAGCCAATGGTGATAAATAGGCCCAATAACTACGTCGCTCTTTATCTCTCCATCTCATAGGTCGCTTCTTTCGATAGAGCATTAACTTATTTAAGTTCACTTGTTACTCTCGTAGTAGTCTTTCATTCCTGCGAGGAATTCTTCGCCACTCTGCGATCCAGACACAAGTCCCTGCAGCCCAGCCATCTGATAATCAAGAAGTCCGGGAACTGGATAGTCAGGGTAGAAAGACAGGCGATCTTCAGATTTTAACAACTGGAACGTCTCATTCATTTCTTTCATGCGTTCATCTTCAATAGTCGACGGATCCACCACGACCGGAATTCCACCAATTCTTGCAATCTCACCTTGAACCGATTCACTCAGAGTCTTTTCTATCCACGCTTTCGCGCATTCCTTGTTCTTAGCGTCGCTCGGAATCGCCCACAAATGTCCCGAGGTTCCCGCCGTTAACTTCGCTTCGGGAAATTCCAACAATCCCCATTCAAACGGAGCCTCTTCGTTGATTCGAGTAAAGGACCAAGTGCCACTTGCCATAAAAGGCATTTCGCCAGCAATAAAGGCTCGCTCCATATCATCACCTTTCAGTCCAGCAAGCTGATGACCCAAGTACCCCTTGCTAATCCACTCTTCGAGGTGCTTCGTCCCCTCTGCAAACGCACCGCCCGTAATGTCTGCGGGGCCGGCGAGCAGAATGAAGTTGTCGACTTCTTCTCGCGAAGCATCTTGCGAGATCAGCTGCCACCATGTCTGCAATACAGCATGCTCGCCCGCATTCGAGGAAATTGGCGTGACCCCAGCCTTTAGCAAATCATCGAACACTGTTTCTAGCTCGGCCATTGAGCTTGGCATTTCAGTGATGCCATGCTCAGCTAACAAGTCTTTATTGTAGTAAAATGTATAGTAACTTGCAGTCGACGGCACGCCATACCATTCACCAGCTCCCGCATTACCATTATCATCGTATTTTGCTAGGGCTGATACAGCCCCATTCAGCTCCTTATCCCAGCCATTCTCCTCCACAAGGTCCGTCAATGGATCAAGAAGTCCCTGGGATGCTAACTGGCCCGCATCCGCATTACCCGTGTTAACGAGCACAACATCAGGCACGTTTCCTCCCGAAAGCAGAACCTTCGCGTTCGAGCGGAAAGACTCAAAATTGGTCGACGACCACTCCACATCAAGTGAGGGATTCTCTTCTTGAAACTCTGCCAGCCCTTTTTGCCACCCCTTGTACTGCGCAGTAGCTGTTGTCTCATACTGTAGAATTGTACATTTCCCTTCCAGCTCCCCGGACGCTTTCGCCTCACCAGACGTTGCATTAGATGACTCACCACCTGCGCTTCCACAAGCAGAAAGCATGATGCTCAGAGCCATAATCCCAGTGCATGCAGTTCGAATTCTCGACATCATCGTCCCTTTCTAAGAATCAATATTACGGAAGCCCATCCGCAGAGGTAACGTTACCTCGCATCGTTGCTATACGCAAATCACGAAAGACTACGCGAAACCTCTGCCCAAGTAAAAGCAGCCTTATTTTTGCTGAGGCCTCTCGGGCTTTCGACCCTCCACCACTCCTCGAGACGAGCCTTCGAAAGCCTTTAATGTTGAGCAAATAGACCATGCTACGATTGAAGAACGATGATTACGATAAAGGATGTTGCCAAAGCCGCAGGGGTTAGTCCAATGACGGTGTCAAGGGTCGTAAATCGAACTGATAACGTTAACTCTACTATGCGGAAGCGTGTACTTCGCGCGGTTGAGCAGCTCGGATACGTGCCGAACCTGTCAGCATCTAAGCTGAGGGGGAAAAAGAGCACCCATTGGACAATTGGGCTAATTCTAAGAGACGTCGCGAACCCATTTTCTGCAGAGCTTCATCGCTCAATCGAAAAATCTCTTCGCGACTCTGGATCTCTAACTCTTACGGCGAGTAATGATGACGATCGGGATTACGCCCGCGAGCTCGTCATGACAATGCGCGCACACCAAATCGATGGTTTGATTATCGCACCTCCACCAGGAAACCAATCGTATCTGGGTGCAGCGGCAGAAACCGGTTTACCGATCGTTATCGTCGACCGTCCATCCGACTTCGAGCAGATTCCCTCCGTTATCTCGGACAACTATGACGGAATGCGACAAGCCACGCGTCACTTGATTTCGTATGGACACCGACGTATAGCGTATTTAGGAGACGAAGCCTCGGTTCCGATGACCGCTCGTCGCGATGGATTCCTAGCAGGGCTTCAGGAGGCAACAATAGACACCACTGAGGCTATTATTCGCCTCGACCAATTTGACCCAATACAGGCGAGAGAGACAGCTGTATCGCTTTTGGAATCCAATAATCCACCCACCGCGTTCATTGGCTCCAGAAACCGAATTAATGTGGCCATTATTCAAGCGCTTCGAGCGACCAAGCGTAGCGAAGAAATAGCAATGGTTGGATTCGACGATATAGAACTTGCCGCAGAACTGGATCCAGGTATGACTGCAGTTGCGCAGAATCCAATTTTGATCGGACAAATTGCTACCGCCATCCTAATGGATATGCTTGAGAACAATCGGGTTCAGGATCAGTCGGTTGTGGTATCGACGCGGCTGATCAAGCGCGGCTCAGGAGAGATTTCACGTACACAACCACTATAACTGAAGCGGGATTCCTTTCACGCTGATACACAAGCAGCTATCTAATTTGAAAGCTACTATCCCTTGCCACAAGCTACGCGATTCTGCTTCAAACACATGCAATCACCTGGCATTTATTCGCTGACACGCACAGAAGCTAGTTTTCGCGAATTGGTCTACAATGCCACTAGGCATCCGCTTGCTCTCGTATGAGGCTTTGTAATCCTGACAACGGTTTCAAACACTACTGTCTCGAAGCCAGTATCACGATCTCTTCCCAGCCATTTTGCGTATGGACTTTTGTAGGGTGCCAGAATTTTTACCGCTAAATTTTAGCCCTTTCACCATGGGCCTAATCTTGGCGGCGGCTGCATGTCTGGGCGTATATCCACCTAGTCCGAATGCGGGCTGAAAGATAAGCGACACACAGGTAGGTGACTACTCTAGGTTTCGCAAGTGTGGTTTCTTTTGATAGTCGCTGTCCAATCTGTTGCATAAGCTGCCTCGACCATAGAAAGGAGGTTTTGAGCGCAGCAGACTCTGTCTTCTCAACAGTGGCTCATCACGCGCATCGGGCGCACTTGACGCAGCATTGGTCACATGTGACCCCGCATGAGGGTGTGCCCGCTCCCCTGCCTCAGCCCGGGAGCAAACCTACAGTGTTACTTCACATCACTGCGCTTGCGGCGCGTTGTCAACGCAACATCTCCCAGCAAGAGCACTCCAGCAAGAACATCCGTGTTGAGCGTGTACACGTGGCTTCCGTGAGACCTAGACACGTCGGTTTTGCACACGAAATTTATTAAAACTGGCGTGAGCTGCATGAAGATTCACGGAGGTGCTAACCTGCGGTGTGCCCGACCGACGCCACAGGGAAAAACCCGCCGTACTGCAATAAGATGACCCTGATGCAAGAAACACACTTGTCCGCCAGGACATGCCAGGAACTGCGATCTCACATCGACCAGCATCTGAAGCCCGGTGACCGTCTTCCCTCGGAAAAAGACCTCGCCACACTGCTGTCGGTGTCGCGTACCACTGTGCGCGCAGCCCTCGAACAGCTCTGGCTTGAAGGCAAAGTGGAACGCCGCTGGGGTGCCGGTACATTCGTGCGCAAATCCGCCGAGCTCCCTCAGCACATTGACCAGGTCTTCGTCGACGTCCAGTCAATCGACACCGTGTTCGGCACATTCGTCCAGCGCGGCCACCAGGTTTCCTACCTGGATACCGCGTGCGAAAAAGTCACGCCACCCACGATTGTGCGCGCGCTTCTGCCACCCACCTCTGAGAAGGAATGCTGGCGCATCACGCGCGTCATCGGTGTGGATGGGGCTCCCGCAATGCTGGTCTACGATCACATTCCGCTCAGCATTGACGGCGTTGACCTGGATCCGAGCCCGATGATCGAGTCAGTGACCACGCTGACCAAACTCACCGACGAATGGGGTATCCGCATCGAACGCAACGACGCGACTGTGGAAGCCATATGCGCTCCGCTGGCAGTTGCCGAAACGCTCGGCATCAAATTGCGCACCCCCATCCTGCGATCCACTCAAACCGCCGAAGTGCGCGACGGCCTGGCCGTTGCCGTCACGCTGATCTATCAGAACCCGGCAGTGATGAGCGCACGCGTCGTCCGCGCGCAGCGATCCAACTGACGCCCGACGATTCGATCAACACACGGCGTCGCCCTCGCCAATTCTCCAAAAAGAGTTATTGACGAGGGCGCCCGACCGCCGCGAACCGGCGACCTAGAAACGCGAACGCAGCGCGCTTTCCTGCATGTCGCGAAGCTCGGTGATGTCAGCCATCCAGCCGTTGCCGTTGCCTGAATCAGTCAGTACGTCACCGCCGGTGATCACCACCATGTCGCCACCGGTCGTGCCGATGCGCGCCGCCTGCACGCCCTCAGCCTCTGCAGCTGCGTACACCGCCGGCAAGGATTCTTCGGCCACGGCCACCATCGCTCGGCCCTGCGACTCAGACAGCAACATGACGAAGTCATCCACGCCTGCGATGCCAGCTGCCTGCGCGATGTCGAAACTGCCGCCGATGCCGAAACGAAGCGCCGAATCCACCAGCGACTGGATCAGACCACCATTCGACAGATCATGTGCCGCGCGGATCAAAGGCTGTCCATCAGGGCCGTCAGCCGCAGACAGTGCTTCCAGGACTCGGCCCAATGCCATCTCGGCTTCCAGATCAACCTTCGGGGGCAGGCCACCGAGGTGATCATGCACGATGCGTGCCCACGCCGACCCGTCCAGCTCATCGCGGGTGGAGCCGAGCAGCACCACAGCCAGCCCTTCAGCGGTCCAGCCAGACGGATTTGCGCGACGCACGTCATCCATCACGCCCAGCAAGCCGACCACCGGGGTGGGGTTGATCGAGGAATCAAACTGACCTTTTTCCGTTCCCGAGGAGTTGTACAGGGAGACGTTTCCGCCGGTCACCGGCACACCCATCTCCACGCAACCGTCAGCCAGGCCTTCCATCGCGGTGACCAGCTGCCACATCGCGTCCGTATCCTCCGGATTACCGAAGTTCAGGCAGTTCGTGATTGCCACGGGGCGAGCACCCACCGTCGCGACATTGCGGTAGGCTTCCGCGAGCGCCTGGCGGGCACCCTCGTACGGGTCAAGTTTGGTGAACCAGCCGTTCGCGTCCGTTGACAGCGCCACGCCCGCACCGGTTTCTTCGTCGACGCGCACCACGCCGGCATCATCGGGCTGCGCGAGCGCCGTGTTGCCCTGCACGTAACGGTCGTACTGATCTGTCACCCACGCTTTCGACCCCTGGTTGACGTCCGACAGCACCGTGCGCAGCGCCTCATCCAACTCGGCGGCAGTCTGCGGGCGCGCCAAGCCGGCTGCCTCCACAGTGTTGTCCTGCAGCTCGTCCTGCCATGCGGGACGCGCGTACGGGCGGTCATAGACCGGTCCTTCATTCGCCACGGTCTTGGGATCCACATCCACGATGCGCTGGCCGAAGTGGTCGATCGTCAGGCGGCCATCACCGGTGACCGTGCCGATCACGGCGGCTTCCACGTCCCACTTGTCGATGATTTCGAAGAAGCGCTCACGATCTTCAGGGGTCACGATCGCCATCATGCGTTCCTGCGATTCGGACATGAGGATCTCACCGGCTGTCAGGGTCGGGTCACGCAGCAGCACGTTCTCAAGATCCACATGCATACCGGAATCGCCGTTGGCAGCCAGTTCCGAGGTGGCGCACGAGATTCCCGCCGCGCCCAGGTCCTGAATGGCCTGCACCACGCCTGCGTCGAACAGCTCGAGGCAGCATTCGATCAGCACTTTTTCCATGAAGGGGTCACCGACCTGCACCGAGGGGCGCTTAGTGGGCATGCCGTCGTCGAAGGTTTCCGACGCCAGAATCGAGGCGCCGCCGATGCCGTCGCCACCGGTGCGTGCACCGAACAGCACCACCAGGTTGCCTTCACCGGACGCGTTCGCCAGGTGGATATCGTCGTGACGCAGCACGCCCAGGCACAGGGCGTTGACCAGCGGGTTGCCCTGGTAGGACGGGTCGAACTCGGTTTCGCCGCCGATGTTCGGCAGGCCCAGGCAGTTGCCGTATCCGCCGACACCGGCCACCACGCCGTGCACGACACGGGCGGTGTCCGGGTGGTCGAGTGCGCCGAAACGCAGCTGGTCCATCACGGCTACCGGGCGTGCACCCATCGACATGATGTCGCGGACGATGCCGCCCACACCCGTGGCAGCACCTTGATAGGGTTCCACGAATGAGGGGTGGTTGTGCGATTCGACTTTGAATGTCACAGCCCAGCCGTTGCCGACGTCGACGACGCCGGCGTTCTGTCCCATGCCGACCAGCAGGTGTTCGCGCATGTCGTCAGTGGTTTTCTTGCCGAACTGTTCGCCCAGGTGTTTCTTCGAGGACTTGTATGAGCAGTGCTCGGACCACATCACCGAGTACATGGCCAGTTCCGCGTTGGTGGGGCGGCGTCCCAGGATCTCGCAGATGCGCTGGTATTCGTCGTCTTTCAGGCCGAGTTCGCGGTAGGGCATCGCTGTGTCGGGCGTGCGCGCGGCGTCCTCAACGGTGTCGGGGGTTTCGACCGGGATAGGCGCGCCTGCCGCGCCGCGGTCAGCGTCATGTGTGGGGGTCATGTCAAGCTCCAGATTCTCAGTTGTCCACAGGCTGTGTCCACATGCTTGTGGACGGTGGCGCCGTCGCGCCTGCTTCCCTGTGGATCAAATTGTGTATGGGTTGTGGATAGCGGGGTCATGGACGAGGGCGAACGCCGCTGCGTCGTCATGCCTCACTTACCCCACCAATGTGGCCAGTGCGGAAGCGAACAGTGTCAGGCCGTCGGTGCCGCCATGTCCGGAAACCTCAACGGAGCCGTCCCCGCCGAATGATTTCGAGCGCTGCGCGCGACGAACCGGTCCGAAACCGCTTTCCACGGCGTGCTCGGGGTGCGGCATGAGGCCAACAACGTTGCCCTGCTTATTCGTGATGCCGGCAATGTCGTGAGCCGACCCGTTCGGATTGACATCCACGTAGCGGAACACGACGCGACCCTCATCCTCAAGCCGCTTGATCGTGTCGGCGTCAGCCTGGAAGCAGCCTTCGCCATTCTTGAGTGGGACTGTGATCGTCTGTCCCTGCGTCAGGCTCGAGGTCCACGCGGTGTCCGCGTTCTCCACACGCAGCGTCTGATCGCGGCAAATGAACTTCTGGTGCGTGTTGCGGATCAGTGCGCCTTCCAGCAGGTGTGACTCACACAGAACCTGGAAACCGTTGCAGATGCCCAGCACCGGCATGCCTGTGCGGGCCGCGTCAACGATCGGCCCCATAATGGCGGACACCGCTGCAATGGCGCCGCACCGCAGGTAGTCACCGTAGGAAAAGCCACCGGGCAGAATTACTGCGCCCACGCCCTGCAGGTCCGTGTCCTTGTGCCACAGGCGCACCGGCTCACCTCCGGCCAGACGCACAGCGCGAGCCGCATCCTGGTCATCGAGCGTGCCCGGGAAAGTCACGACTCCGATTTTCACCTTCGGACTCATTGCGCATCACCGTGAGCGCCCTCGTCAACGAGAAGTTCTTCGACGCGCACGACGTCCTCAATAATCGGGTTTGACAGGACTTCTTCAGCGGCGCGGCGTGCCTGGGCGAGGTGCTCATCCGTGACGGCGCCCTCCACATCCAGGTGGAAGCACTTGCCCTGACGCACAGATGTGAAGCTTGAAATTCCCAGTCGCGGCAGTGCGGATCCGACTGCTTTTCCTTGCGGGTCAAGGATTTCTGGTTTCGGCATCACTTCAACAATGATTCGGCCCACTGGGTCCTCCTGGTTTCTTAAGGTGTCGGCGGTTAATGTGGTAGTTCTGTCAAACGGTTCACTGACGTGGCTGGTTACCCAGTTCCGGTGCCTGACCGGTGAGCAGCGTGTACGCATCAACGTAGCGTTGACGTGTCGCCTCAACGATCCGGTCAGGCAGGCGCGGCGGCTGCTCGCCGCTGGCGCGATCCCACCCGGATTCTGCGGAGGTCAGCCAGTCGCGCACATACTGTTTGTCGAAGCTGGGGGTCACCTGGCCTTCAACCCACTGGTCGGCGGGCCAAAAACGCGACGAGTCCGGCGTGAGTGCCTCATCAGCCAGGACCAGCTCGCCACTGTCAGGATCCACACCGAACTCGAACTTGGTGTCAGCGATGATGACGCCGCGCTCGCGAGCGATGCGCGCCGCCTCCGAATACAGCTTGATGGACGTGTCGCGCAGCGCTGCCGCCACGTCGCGCCCCACCATGTCGGCTGCACGCTCGAAGGAGATGTTTTCGTCGTGTTCACCCAGTTCAGCCTTGGCTGCGGGGGTGAAGATCGGTTCAGGCAGTTTCGAAGCTTCGGTCAGGCCTTCCGGCAGGCGGATCTCGCACACTGTGCCGGACTGCTTGTATTCCGCCAGACCGGAGCCGGTCAGGTATCCACGCACCACGCATTCGATGGGATACATGGTGAGCTTCTTGCACACTACTGCGCGCCCTGCGACCTGGGCGGGCACCGGCTCATCAAGCAGGTGGTTCCCCACAATCGAATCGAGCTTGTTCATCCACCACGTCGACAGTCCTGTCAGCACCAGGCCCTTGCCGGGGATTTCGGTGGGCAGAATATAGTCGTAGGCGCTGATACGGTCCGACGTGACCATCAGGAGTACGCGCCCGTCCTCACTTTGGTACAGGTCACGCACCTTGCCAGAATTAACGTGTGTCCACCCGTCCAGTTCGACTGCCTCACTCATTTTCTTCTCCCTCACTCCTTGCGCTGAACTGCTGATATGCGTGCGCCTAGGCGCTGAGTCCGTCTGGCCATTGCGCGATGTCGCGCCGGAATTGACATTCAGGAAAGTCAATGCGCCCGATTGCCTCGTACGCTGCGCGCCGCGCCTCGTCAATGGTTGCTGCACGCGCCACGACGTCCAGTACGCGTCCCCCATCAGCGACGAGGGTGGCGTGCGCTTCACTGTCCTGCGCTGCGCCGACACTTTTCGTGCCGGCGTGGATGAGGTGGACTCCGGGGAGTTCCTCTGCGGCTTCGGCTCCGCGGATCGTTTGGCCGGTGCGCGCACGAACGGGGTATCCAGGTGAGGCCAGGACGACGGTGACTGCCGCATCGTCACTCCAGGTCGGGGCCGCGACTTGGTCAAGGGTACCGCGCGATGCTGCGTCGAGCAGGTCAAGCAGTGGGGATTCGAGGCGCTCCAGGACGACCTGTGTTTCCGGGTCACCGAAGCGGACGTTGAATTCGACGACACGCACTCCGTTCGAGGACATCGCCAGCCCGCAGTACAGCAGACCGGTGAACGGTATGCCGCGCTGCGCCATGCGGCGCACCGTTGGTTCTGCGATGGTGCGAACAACCTCGTCGGCAAGTCCGTCGTGGAGCCACGGCAGCGGCGAGTAGGCACCCATTCCACCGGTGTTCGGCCCTTCATTGGCGTCCTGAAGGCGTTTGAAGTCCTGTGCCGGAACCAGTGGGACGACGTGTGTACCGTCGCTGATGCAGAACAGGGAGACTTCCGGCCCATCGAGGTAGTCCTCGATGACAACGGCACCGTCGGGACGATCCAGACAGTGGCGCGCATGTTCGCGTGCAGCGTCAGAGTCAGCGGTAACCAGCACACCTTTGCCTGCGGCCAGTTGATCGTCTTTGACAACGTGAGGGGTGGTGCATGTGCGGAGCGCCTGGTCGACCTCATCCATTGTTTGACAGGTGAAGGAGCGGGCAGTGGCGACGCCGGCCTCGTCCATGACAGTTTTGGCAAAAGATTTTGATGCTTCGAGGCGGGCGGCTTCCTTGCCTGGGCCGAAGCATGCGATGCCCTGCGCGCGAACCGCGTCAGCCAGTCCGGCGACGAGGGGGGCTTCCGGTCCGATGATGACCAGGTCAGCGTTCAGGTCGCGTGCGCGCTGCGCGATGGCGTCCGAGCTGTTCGGGTCAGCGGGGTTGGCATCACCGAAGTCCACGGGCGTGGCGATGCGGTCGATTCCGGGGTTTCCGGCTTGAGCGAACAGTTCAAGCGGTGTGCCGCGTTCAGCCAGAACACGGGAGTGTGCGCCAGTACGGATCAGTGCGCGCGCGATGGCATGTTCGCGCCCACCATTGCCAATGAGCAGAACCTTCACACCTTCAGCCTACCGAACTGTCAGGCCGTAAACGACGCCTCAGTCCCCTACTTTCGGTTAGACCAGTCACCCCCACAGGCTTTGTCATGTCCTATGTCGAGTACATATGACCGGACAAATGTGGAGCAGCCTGAGGGGGTTGCCGGCTGCAATGCGTGTGTAGCGTGAACAGAGTCTGCCGGCTGCGAGCTGTGGAGCAGGCACAGGCTCAACCGCCACCCTCATCATGCGAAGCGAGCGCGCCGAGGTGCCCGAGCCGGTCGTGTCACCACTTCCCGTTCGGCCTGGTGTCGCGGCTGCCATCCAACGGATCGACGTCACTGTTGGTTTCCTTCGAGCGCCGGTTGAGTTCCTCGCGGCGGTCCTTCTCCTCCTGGGTTTCATCCGCGTACGGATCTTCGCGCTTTTCTGGAGCAGGCGTGGAGTTCGGATCATTGCCTTGATCGGGCTTCGGCTGGGGCTGACGGGTGCCGCCACCCTGGCCATCAGAATCGTCCTGTTCCCCGTCCTTTCGATCCTTCTGACCGTCAGGCAGCTGGTCATTCGCACGATCGCGCTTAGGTGAAATGCGGTCATTTGTCTGATCCGCCGGCGAGGACTGCTGATCGGACTGCGAACCAGAAGGTGAGTCAGAGTCGGAATCCGAGTCAGAATCTGAATCTGAGCCGGAGTCCGAATCTGACCCGCCACCGCTTTGCGACTGGTCGCTGCTTTGCGACTGATCACTGCTCTGGGATTGATCACCGCTTTGGGAATTATCGCCACTTTGTGACTGATCGCTTTGCGGCTCGTCGCCGCTTTGAGACTGGTCACCGCTTTGCGGCCGACTGGTGTCATCGGGCGCCCGGCAAATCTGAATCAGCTCGAGCGCCTCGTCGTAGGTATCACGTGCGTCCAGATGATCACCCTGAGCTTCCAGCCCGTCAGCCATGATTTCTTTTCCAACGGCCAGGTTGTTCCTGACCATGCATTCATAGGAGTAAGGCTCGATCGTGCCGTCCTCGTTCTTGACGGCCTTGGGCACCAGCTCGAACGCAGTCGACAACTGAGAAACACCGCCGTCAACCTCGCCTTCAGCCAGAAAAGTCGTGCCCTTGTTGTAGAACGCAAGCCACCGCTCCGGTCCGCGCTGAGTGACCGTCATCTGACCGTCGTAGCCGCCCATCGCTTTGTCGTAGTTTCCGGAGCGGTATGCCACCCCAGATGCGTGCGACCACAGTGTCAATCCGATCAGGAATGCCGCTGCCAGCAAGACGATCAGCATGAGCGGCAACGTCCACCACAATAATGCGAGCGACCCGCGGGCACGGGTCTTCGACGCAGCTTTACCGGCAGAGCGCCCACCGTGTGACGACGCACCTGCACGCGAAGGATGCGCGCTGGCATCGTCATGTGGAGCCTGCGCACTGGCTCCGCCCGCAGAGGATTGCGGACAAGCAGAGTCGTACGGTGGCTGATCAGATGACATGAGCCCTCCTCATCTTGCGCATGCGGGCCACGATTGCCGAGGCTTCCCATGCCAGCAACACGGCAAACACCAATGCGAACGGCCAGACGTAGTAGCGGTACACCTCAACTGTGTCACGTGACTCCGATATCAGCTTGCCCTCAGAGTTGAACTGAGCAGCATGGTCAATAATCGACCCGTTATCGGGCGAATGGACATAGTCAGCACCGAGCTGACTGGCGACCTCACGCAAGGCACCTTCATCAGCAGATGAGATCCCGTCCCTGGAAGGGTCCTGCGGGTCGGGGATGTAGCCGGATTGGGATTGATCGAGTGAGCGCGCCTTCATCCGGCCCCCCTCGGCAGTTCCATACCCAATGACCAGCGCACCGTCACATGCCTCTGCCACTGAACGCCAGTCCCCAACTCCCTGCGAGGCATCCTCGGTGTTCTCCCCATCGCCCATGACGACGACATAGCGCGAGTTTCCGCCGCGCGATTCCTGAGCTTTGGTGAGGTAGCTGCGCAGGTCACTCACAGGGCGCGCCAATGATGAGCCCTGGGACGAGGAGGACAGTTCCTGGCCCATGATCTGCATGTACGAGTCGATCGCGCCGATGTCGCTGGTGACGGGCAAAACACGCTCAATGTCACGATCCCACGTGAAGATTGAGAACCTGGCGGCAGGCATGTGGTCAACGATCGTGGCAACATCCGCTTTGACGCCGTCGAGGCGCGGCAAACGGTCAGGACCATAATCTTCGGCCGCCATCGATCCGGTGCGGTCGATGACGAACCACAGTTCAACATCCGAGGTGGTGCTGTGCGACTCCTGCCTGATGGACGGGCCGGCAAGCATGAATGTCATGAGTGAGACGATCAGAAGGCGGCGAACCAGATTCACGCGCGAACTCATCGCACGTCTGCGAGCGCCCCAGACGCACAGTGCCACGCATGCAATAAAGAAGATGGCGAGGACCCACAGGGAGATAATGGGGCGGAAAATCACGCGTCTATCTCCTTCGCCTCAGCTCGGTTGTCTGGTGCGCCGACCCGTTCCCACAAGTGGAAACCTCCTGCGAGGAATGCTCCCCGTGAAGGTCGCTTCCGCCATAGGGGACTTCTCGCGCAGAAACTCAGGTCTGCAAGTACCACAGTAGCGGAAATCAGAGAATTGGAACATCCGTCACGACCCATGATGCTCAAGTCGTTTTCCATCCGTTACGCTCGTGTCATCACAGCTGCCTCACCCTTGCGCGAGTACATTGGTGCGACCCGCAAAGAAGCGCCCGACCAGTTTCGACTTACATGCCCCACGTGCTGCGGATCGCCTGCGCAAGCATGCGGGTTTCGGTGACCAGATCCGTGCCGAACACGGTGGCCTTGTCTTTGTCGTGGCACGCTCGGGCCGCCAGCCACTGCACCTGCAGTCCGTCAGAAAGAGCTACCAGACAGCGCGCGAGAGATCGAGACGGCGCATCCGGTCTTACAGTTCCCGCTTTCTTCCCTTCGTCAAAAGCGCGGGTCAACATTTCAATCGTTGTGGCGAGGTGACCGGTAAACCATTCATGAGCCGGATGCTCATCGCTCACGGCAGCGCCACTCATCACCGAGTAGAGCGCCACCCCGGTGGGATCCTGCACATTCCGTTCAATCAGGTGCACCCACTGGTCAAGGAGCTTCCACGGGTCGTCGGTCGAATCGAGGAGGAATTCCTCGTGAGTTTTCTGGTCACGCTGGGTCAGAACGGCCGCGAAAAGCGCATCCTTGGACGGGAAGTAATGCAGCAACCCGGCTTTGGAGATCTCCGCTGCCCGCGCGATCTCCGCCAGAGATGTTCCCGCATATCCCTGATGAGCGAAAAGCTCGACCGCCTCGTGCAGGACTCGGGCGCGCTTGTCTTCACTGCCGGCGGGAGGACGTCCCGGCTGACGGCGCTTTCGTGGTTCTTCGCGTGTGGCCATAGTGTGATTGTTCCCCGAGGATGGCTCATTTTCAATCACCATGCGCAGCTCACCGGTTTTCGACATGCTGTCACGCTACAAAACAGTAACAAAGCGGCCATATTGCGGGCGCCAGTGCCTCCTCACGCTTCGCGCAGCCACCGACCGGTCCTCTGCGTTTCCTCGCCCCACGGCGCCGCTCACCCTGGGAGCAGCCCATCGACGCCACGCGCCCCGGCGCCACTGCGCAGAGGCACGCGCTCCTTGATGTCACCACCATCCCTGAACCGTCAATCGCCGGCGATGACACGCTTCTGGTCAACGTTTTTACGCCTCATCCCGGCCGCACCGATGCGCGCGCACCCGTCATGGTGTGGATCCACGGCGGTGGATACGTCGCAGGGTCTCCCTCGTCCCCCTGGCACGACGGGAACGCCTTCAACCGCGACGGCATTGTGACGGTCAGCGTGTCGTATCGCCTTGGCTTCGACGGTTTCGGCTGGGTCGACGGCTCCGATGCGCCCACGAACAGAGCGCTGCTCGATCTGATCATGGCGCTGACCTGGGTGCGAGACAATATCGCGAGCTTTGGCGGTGACCCCGATAACGTCACCGTGGCAGGTCACAGCGCGGGAGCAGCCTGCATCCACGCACTCATGGCATCCGGGCAAGCCGAGGGACTATTCCACGCCGCCATCTGTCAATCTCCCCTGCCCATCACGCTGACCGTTGACGACTCTCACGTCACGGCCGTACACATGGCCCTCGCAGCGGGTATCCCCGCCACCCTCGACGGTTGGTGTTCCCTGAGCGAGGAAACCATCTACTCCGCTCAACAGCACCTCATCATCGCGCTGGGCGAGACGGCACAGATGCAGGTTGACGCTGACGGTTGCGATCCGCTCACCATCGAATGCCCGCAGCGTTCCCCCTTCGGCCCCGTCATCGGAGACCCGGTCCTGCCTGATCACCCGGCCGTAATTGCGCGTACGCCCGGCCACACCTCGGTGCCACTGCTGATCGGTTCGACGGCGCACGAGTTCGCAGGTGAAAACGGCACAGGCACTAACCCGGCCACCACCGAGCAGGCCGCAGCCATTGCCTCCGCGCTGCAGACGTGCGGCTGGACCGCGGACGATGCCCGGCGATTCGTCGCACGCTGGAGCGCCTTGCGCGCCCCTCGCCAGATCCTGAACCAAGCGATCAGCACCGAGCCGCTCGTCCACGCCCCGCTTCGTCGCTGCCTGCAGTCCAGGGACGAGGGTGGCGCTGCTACCTGGCGCTACTGTTTTCAATGGCCGTGGCCGCGTCAACTCTCCCAGCACTGCTTCGATCTGCCGTTCTCATTCGATGTGCACCACAATCCAGAAGCCCAGACCGCGCTGGTACGCTTCCCCACTGACATCGAGCCGCCGCAATCCGCGCTCACCAGGCTGCGCAACGGTTTCGACGCGCCGGTTTATGACGGGGAACTGGACGCGGACAGTCTCTCCATGCATGAGGACTGGGTGTATTTCATTCGCCACCACAGTGCGCCGTGGCCGCAGTGGGATCCGCATTCCGCGCAGGTGCGCCTGTACTTCTAGCGCCCGGCAGCGTCCGCCTTTCCAGCGCCATCTGCGCCCGCACTCTCAGCAACCACACGTGACAGTGGCGCCGCGGTCCCCTCGTCAATGACCCTGACGAGCGGTAGTGGTGCTAGATGCGCATCCATGCCGCCAATGCAAGCAGGCCGAGCAGGCACCAGCCGCCGAACGACAAAGCACCTTCAGGCCGGTCCGTTTCCACAACCTCACCCGTTGACAGTTCGGCGGTCTGCTCATCCTCGATCTCCTGCACCACCGAATCTGTCAGGCTCGGATCACCCAGCGTGTACATCTGCCCGCCGGTGCGTTCGACCTGCTCCTGCATCTCTTCTGCTTCACCGAAGCTCAGGGACAGGTCCGGGTACAGGCCCGTGACAGTCACGCCGTACTCGATCGCCAGGTCAGTGGCCTCCTGCAGGGTATACAAAGGCGTGCCCTGAATCATGTTGTCGGTGGCGAACAGGACCGTGCGTGAGCGCTCCTTGTCTGTGTGGTCGAAGCCGTACACACAGGACGCCAGGCCGTCACCCGACTGCGAGGAGACGATGTCGGAGGTGTCCGGATCAGGGTCGTTGGGGTCAATATCCCAGATCTTCGGGTCATTGATGTGGCGGAATAAACGCTCCACCTCCGGTGTCATGACCCAGAAACTGTCCGGCATGTTGAAGTTGCCGGAATCGATCGTGTCAATAATCTCGGCAAAGACTTCATGCACCATGTCGTAGTCATCGGTCAGAGGAAACACAATCCAGGAACGGCCCGACCACAGCTGCAGGGAGACACGCTCGCCGGCAAATCCCGACACAATCGAATCGAAGGTTTCAATGATCTGCATGTCGTATGGCAGCATCGACCCTGACGCATCCAGGCACATGATCATGTCACGAGACTGCACGCTGTGGTTATCCACTCGCCGATCAACCGGCGATGCCGCCACCACGGCAGTGCTCAACGTCAAACCCAGCAGCAGCATCACCACACCCAGCAACGCCAGGCGCGAAAGGTTTTGCAGCTGGCGGTACTTCGGCAACGTCCGCACGAACCCACTGTTGGCAACCCACGCTTCGTGGCGGTGAGCGCGCGACCGGTCACGAAAGAAGATCCAGCTGGTCAGCGCCCCTAAAACGACAATGCCGATGACGACGGCAATAAACAGTGGGAATTTCATGAGTCCACCACCCGCCGCGCCTGAGCAATCACGGCACGCGTGTCAGCCTGGTTCTCCTCCTGGAACGAGGGGTCTTCGCACGCGTTCAGCACGTCAGCCAGCTCTGTCCACGTGGGCACCAGCTGGCGGATCTCTTCAACGGTGGCCACTTCCAGGTCACGCCCCGTTCGCTGAGTTCCCAGCGCACGCATCAAACCGGCAACGGCCAGGTGCACGCCGCGTGTGTCCAGGTCGCCCTCGTCCTGCCGGGCGGCAATCTGCGTGAGAAGTTCGTTGTAGCGTTTCTTTTCGGCCTGTGAAATCGTCATCAGTTCGGGGTGGTCCGCTTCGCGCGCATTGCGCCACCTCCACAGGCAGATCGACAGCCATGCAATGACCAGCAGGATCAGGACGCAGCCGGTGATCCACATCCAATGCGGGTAGGTCAGCGTATCCTGCAGCGAATCAGTGGGCACGACCGCTCCTTTCAAGCGCTGTGACAAGGGCACCAGGCACCGCCGCAACCGAATCCATCGACACCTGAGTGACCCCCACTCGCGCCAGCATCTCCGACACTGCCTGCTTGCGTTGACGCGCCACGATCGCGGCCTGCTCCGCCAGTTTCTTGTCACCGATGACGAATTCAGGCAGCTGACCGGCGTTGACGTCGATCACTTCAGTCCCTTTCGGCAAGGATGCCGCCAGCATGTCCCCCACCTGCATGACGATCACGCGGTGACGCACTGTGAGGCGTTTCAGGGCCTGCTCATCGGACAACTGCGGGCGCGTCTCATCTGTCACGATGACGATCAGGGATCGGCGGCGGGTTGCGGCGAACGCCCTCGTCAATAGCCTGTGCATGTCCGAGGGAGGCGCTGTCAGGTCGATGTTCGCCTTGAGCTGGCGCAAAATCATCTCCGCATGCTGGTTGCCGGAGCGAGCGGGCACGTGCCGCAAACGACGTGAATCGCCCGCAACCATACCTACCTGGTCGCCGCGCATGGAAGCCAGCCACGCGACAATGCGGCACGCTTCCAGGGCTACTTCGTTCTTTGACTCCCCCGAAGGTGCGAGGGCGCCCATGGATCGCCCGGCGTCGACCACCAGCATCATCTGCACGTTGGCGGTTGCTTCACGACGCTTGACGATGGGTTCCCCGGCTCGGGCGGTCGCTTTCCAGTCAATGTCCTTGACATCGTCGCCGCGCTGGTAGACCGCCATGTCACGAAACTCCATGCCCCGCCCGGTTCGTTCGGACGAGTGCCGACCTTCCATCACCGACAGGAGACGCCGCATGACAGGCAATTCGACGCGAGTGCCGATTGCCTGGAGCGTGCCGCGAGACGTGCCTGATGCCATGATGCAGATCCTTCTGGGTGTTTACGGCACCGGGACGGCGTTGAAGACAGAATCGATCAGGCGATCCACGTCCACACCGTCAGCGATCGCATCATAGGTGCGGATCATGCGGTGACGCAGCACTGCATGGCGCATCGCTTTGATTTCCTCAGGGGTGACGTAGTTGCGACCTGACATCAAGGCGAGGGCCTGAGAGACGCGCATCAGGGCGATACCGCCACGCGGGGAGGCTCCTACGCGCAGCAGTTTGCTCACCGGCTCGACGTAGCGAGGACCCTGGCCGCGCGTGGTGTTGATGATGTCAACGATGTAAGCCTTCAGGGTGTGGTGAATGAAGACGCGGTTCGTCATCTTCTGCAGCGTTGTCAGATCCTCGAGGCTGATCGGTTCTTCCTGGATCTGCGCATCCATCGTGCCCGCGTCGATGCGTTCGAGGACTTCGAGTTCTTCACGAGGCTGAGGGTAGGTGATAATCTGCTTCATCAGGAAGCGGTCCATCTGAGCTTCGGGCAGAACGTAGGTGCCTTCTTCTTCGATGGGGTTTTGCGTAGCCATGACCATGAAGGGTTTGGGCAATGGGTAGTTCACGCCGCCGATCGTTGTCTGAGCTTCCTGCATGGCCTCGAGCATGGCTGACTGGGTTTTCGCTGAGGAACGGTTGATTTCGTCCAGGAGCACGAGGTTGGCGTGAACAGGTCCGAGCTGCGTGACCATTTCGCCTGTCGCCTGGTTATAGACCTGCGCGCCGATAATGTCATTGGGCATGAGGTCAGGTGTGCATTGGATACGCCTGAAGGATCCGGATACTGCTGAAGCCAGGGTCTGGGCTGCTGTTGTCTTGGCCAGGCCAGGGACGGATTCAAGCAGGATGTGCCCGCGTGCCAGCAGTGACGCGATCAGTGCACGTCGCAGGTCATCCTGTCCCACCACACGGGAAGCGAAAATGCGTTCCACCCGAGACAGCAGGTCTCTGGCGTGGGAGAGTTCCTCGTCAGTCAGATAGTTCGGGCTCTGGCTCATGAACAGTATCTTTCTTCTTCAACTGTGCGATCGACGCACTCATTGTCTCACTTTGGTTGATGCGCCGCTGAGGCTAGTCTACGTTCGAGAAGATCACGATGGCTAGATAAAGACGAAGGGGCCCGTCCGGTTTCCCAGACGAGCCCCTGAACGTTCAGGCTGCGAGTCTCACTGGGAGACTACGCACCACCGATCTGCGGGTTCTGCAGATCGCATCGTCACTTGGCAGCTGCAATGCGATCGCGGAACTTCTTGAGCTGCTCGGTAATTTCTGCCGGCAGATGATCACCGAACTGTTCGAAGTACTTCTCGGTATCATCCATTTCGGCTTCCCACGCCTCAGGATCGATGAAGAACAGCTTGTCCCAAGCCTCTTTGTCAAGATCGAGTCCTTCAAGGTTGAAGTCCTCGAACTTCGGGTACAGGCCGGTGACGCCTTCGATGGCTTCGACCTCGCCGGCTGCGCGGCGAACGATCCAGTCGAGAACGCGGGAGTTGTCGCCGTATCCCGGCCACATGAACTTGCCGTCCTCGTCCTTACGGAACCAGTTGACCTGGTAGACCTTCGGGAACCTGTCGCCCAGTTCCTTCTGCATCTCCAGCCAGTGGCCCCAGTAGTCAGCCATGTTGTATCCGCAGAAGGGCAGCATGGCGAATGGGTCGTGGCGCAGGGAGCCGACTGAACCTTCAGCAGCAGCGGTCTGCTCGGATGCAACGGATGCACCAATGAACACACCGTGTGCAGGCTCGTACTGCTCAGCAACCAACGGAACGTTGGAAGCGCGGCGGCCGCCGAACAGGATTGCGGTGACCGGCACGCCTTCTGGTGCTTCCCAGTCGGGGCAGATGATCGGGCACTGCGATGCTGGAACCGTGAAACGTGAGTTCGGGTGTGCTGCCGGTGCATCGGACTCCGGCGTCCAGTCCTTGCCGTGCCAGTCGATCAGGTGCTCAGGCACGTCGCCGTCGATGCCTTCCCACCACACGTCGCCATCGTCAGTCAGTGCAACGTTGGTGAAGATGGAGTTGGCCTTGGCGGTTTCCATTGCCATCGGGTTGGTCTTGTAGGACGTTCCGGGGGCAACACCGAAGAAGCCGGCTTCCGGGTTGATGGCGCGCAGGGTGCCATCGGGACCGGGGCGCATCCATGCGATATCGTCACCGACGGTCTCAACCTTGTAGCCGTCAATGGTCGGCTGCAGCATAGCGAGGTTGGTCTTGCCACATGCTGACGGGAAGGCAGCGGTGATGTGGTACTGCTCGCCGGTCTTCTCAGAGGTCAGGCGCAGGATGAGCATGTGCTCCGCCATCCAGCCGTCGCGGCGAGCCATCGTCGATGCAATACGCAGTGCGAAGCACTTCTTGCCCAGCAGAGCGTTGCCGCCGTAACCGGAGCCGTAAGACCAGATCTCGTTGGTCTCGGGGAAGTGCGTGATGTACTTTTCGTCGTTGCACGGCCACTCGGTATCGGTCTCGCCCTCGGCAAGCGGCTTGCCGACGGAGTGAACTGCAGGAACCCACGGCTTGCCCTCGTTGATGAGGTCCATAGCCTTGGCACCCATGCGGGTCATGATGCGCATGTTGCACACAACGTACGGTGAGTCGGTGATCTCAATGCCGAGCTGGGAAATCGGGCCACCCAGCGGTCCCATGGAGAACGGCACCACGTACATGGTGCGTCCCTTCATCGCGCCGGTGAACTTCTCCTTCAGAGTTGCCTTCATCTCCTTGGGATCTGCCCAGTGATTCGTCGGGCCGGCGTCTTCTTCCTTCTCGCAGCAGATGAATGTGCGGGATTCGACACGGGCGACGTCAGACGGCAGAGAACGAGCCAGGAAGGAGTTGGGGCGCTTCTCTTCGTTCAGACGCGTGAACATGCCTGAGTCAACCATCTGCTCAGTCAGACGATCCCATTCTTCCTGGGAGCCATCAGAGAACTCGATGGCATCAGGTGTGGTCAGAGCAGCAATCTCGGCCACCCAACTCACGACGTCTTCGGGAGCATTTGATGGCGCTGCGGAGCGGACATCTTGTTCGGTCACGGACATACTTTTGCCTCCTGAGGCACTCGGTACTCCAGGGCGCGGTCACGCCCTCGATCTACGATCCCATCATCTCGCACCATAGGGGTTTTCGCTAGGGCGAATAGTCCCACCGCTGGTGTGTCCGACTCCACATTCACCGCCGGTTTGGCGCACGATTCCGCGCCAGCCTTAGAATAAACGCGTGCGAAAATCCTTATTTAGCTCGCCAGCACACCTGCACGTATGCGCGAGGATTTCGCGAAATTAACTGCTTGTGTGAAACTTGCAGCGATTTGCCCTAATGTTAACTATGTCTGACAGACATGTGAATACTGGGAGTCCGTATGCCTTTACGTAAGTCCGATGGGCCGTCGTTTTTCGATCTACTCACTAAGCAAGCAGCACTTTTAGTATCAGCTGTCGATCTTCTGGGATCCATGCTCGGCTCACTGCCCCTGGAGCGAGTCGCCCTCCGCGACAAGCTTCACGAAATTGAACACGAGGCAGATGAGCTTAACCATGCGTTAACGAAAAAGCTCAATATGTCGTTCGTGACCCCGTTCGACCGTGAAGACCTCGGCTTCCTTGCCGGTCGGCTCGACGACTGCATGGACTACATGGACGAGGCTGGCGACCTGATCGTGCTGTACGGCCTCGACGACATTCCCGAGGACGTCGCCACGCTGCTCGCAGCACAGATCAACGTTCTGGTGCGCTGCGCAGATCAGACCGCGACCGCTCTGCCCGGCCTGAAGTCTCCACTTGACCTGCGTGACTACTGGGTGGAGATCAACCGCCTCGAAAACGAGGGTGACAAGGCCTACCGTCACACTCTGACAGCACTGTTCGACTCCTCTCTGGATCCAGTCACCATCATCAAACTCAAAGACGTCGTGCAGGTTCTTGAGCGAGGAACCGACGCATTTGAGGACCTCGCCAACGGTATTGAAGCCATTGCCGTGAAGGAGTCCTGAAGCGGTGGATCTCAATCTGATCCTTGTCGTAATGGTGATCGTCATCGCCCTGATTTTCGACTTCACCAACGGATTTCACGATGCTGCCAACGCAATCGCGACGTCCGTGTCGACCCGCGCGCTGACCCCCCGCGTCGCCTTGATCATGGCCGCCGTCATGAACATCTTCGGCGCGCTCATGGGCACGGAAGTAGCCAAGACTATCGGTGAAGGCATCATCGACATCTCTCACTACTCTCTGTCAACGGATACGGGTCTGCAACGCGAGGGCCTCGTCATTGTTCTGGCAGCCCTGGTGGGGGCCTGCACGTGGAACCTGATTACGTGGTGGTTTGGGTTGCCGTCCTCGTCATCGCATGCGTTGATCGGCGGTCTGGTCGGTGCCGGGCTTGCGTCCGCGACTGCCGTGAAGTGGACCGGTATCGTGCAGCACGTCATCGTCCCCATGTTTGCCTCCCCCGTCATTGGCTTCCTGCTGGGTTTCATCCTCATGAAGGTTGTGCTGTGGTTGTTCGCAAACTTCCCGTATCACCGCACGATGCGTAACTTCCGCCTGGCGCAGACACTGTCAGCTGCAGCAATGGCATTGGGTCATGGTCTGCAGGATGCTCAAAAGACGATGGGTGTCATCGTCATGGCCCTCATTGCAGGCGGCTACGGTGAGACCCACCAGGTGTTCGACCCTGCCACCGGCGACATGCAGATTCCTCTGTGGGTCAAGCTCGCCGCGGCTGGCGCAATCTCGCTGGGCACATACTCGGGCGGCTGGCGAATCATGCGCACCCTTGGCCGCAAAATCATCGACCTGGATCCTGCACGCGGTTTCGTTGCGGAGACCATTTCTGCCGCCGTGCTCTACCTGTCGGCGTTCGTCTTCCACGCACCGATTTCGACGACGCACACCATCACCTCGGCAATTCTGGGCGTGGGTTCAACCCGGCGATTCTCAGCGGTGCGCTGGGGCGTGGCTGGAAACATCGTGATCGCATGGTTCCTGACACTGCCCGCTGCGGCGGCAGTGGCGGCAGTGCTGTTCTTCGCCATCCACGGTCTGGTTGGCATCGTCTAGAAGCACGTACGCTCGCTGCGCAGTCCCCGCCGAATCACACGTGCTCCCTCTGAGCGTCCGCACCGGACTTTTCGACAATTTCGCGCCGGTTTTCGTCGAAAATTCTCTATCTTTTTCATACCCCGTTCGATACCATGAAAGTGTCCTGACAACTCAGCTGTCGCCTCCGTTGCAGGTGGCGTTTTCCTCTCATCCACTCATTTACGAGGGCGACTGCGCGACGCTAAGTGAGAACGATATGCTGAACTTTCAAGACCTTTCTTCTTCGCATCGCCCGACATCACGAACCGTGTGTGCAGCATTGAGTGCATGCGGGTTCGCAGTGGCGGCATCCATGCTGGCCGGGTGTTCGTTCCTCGGATCGGGTAACGACACGTCAGCTTTTGACCTGAAGGTTGGCCAGTGTATCGAGGCCCCGCCTGAAGATGAGATCGTGGAATCCCTGCCCGTGGTTGAATGCTCGGAACCCCATGTCGGCGAAGTCATGTACGACTATGAGATTGACGCCCCGGAGTACTCTGAGTCGCTGTCGGATGAGGCCACCGTTGAGTGCGCGAAGCACTTCGAAGAATATGTCGGTGTCCCTTTGGAAGCCTCGCAGTTGGACGTGGCGCCGTTGAGCCCATCTGAAGATTCATGGAAAGAAGGCGACCGCGTGGTTTCCTGCCTCATTTTCCACGAGACTGGCCAGACACTGAATCAGTCAGTTAGGGATTCCAAGATGTAATGCTCCGCGTAAAGGTTGAAAACGCGATAATCGTGGGGCGCCCTCGCCAGTGATTGACGTGGGCGCCCCACGGCATACAAAACCCGGCGGGCAACCCCTCACCCTATGTCTGACAGTAGGCCGCGAGGCCTCATAAGTGGTGAGAAGCTGCCCGCCGGAAGCATTGCCGGGCCAGGAAGCCCGCGATCTTATCCGAAGCGTCCGGAGATGTAGTCCTCGGTCGCCTGCTTGGACGGATTCGAGAAGATCGTCTCGGTGTCGTCGAATTCGACGAGCTCGCCGGAGCCGCCCGTTTCCTTCAGGTTGAAGAAACCGGTCTTGTCCGACACACGCGATGCCTGCTGCATGTTGTGCGTGACGATAACGATCGTGTACTCCGACTTCAGCTCGTTCATCAGGTCCTCAATGGCGAGCGTGGAGATCGGGTCGAGAGCCGAACACGGCTCGTCCATCAGAAGGACCTCGGGGCGCACCGCGATGGCGCGTGCAATACACAGACGCTGCTGCTGGCCACCAGACAGTGAAGATCCCGGGATGTCCAGCCTGTCTTTAACTTCGTTCCACAGGTTCGCACCGCGAAGTGACTTTTCAACGATCTCGTCCTGCATCGCCTTGTTCATACGTCGCGCGTTGAGCTTCATGCCAGCGAGCACGTTCTCACGAATCGACATCGTGGGGAACGGGTTGGCGCGCTGGAACACCATGCCGACATGGCGACGCACCTGGACGGGGTCGATCTTCTTGTCGTAGATGTCGACGCCTTCCAGCTCAACTTTGCCTTCCACATGCGCACCGGGGATCACCTCGTGCATGCGGTTCAGGGAACGCAGGAATGTCGACTTGCCACATCCTGACGGGCCAATCAACGCGGTGATCGCGTGGCGTGGAATTTCCACCGTCACATCTTTCACGGCAAGAAAATCGCCGTAGTAGATCTGTTCATCGGTGATATTGAAACACGTCGTCATCGTTTTAACTCCGTCTTTTTTCACTGTCAGATTTGAAGGCGACGCGTCACGTGGCTCATCGTAAGCGCGTTCCGTCTGCGTTGCCACGGCTGTCTGTGTGCCCTGCCCCGCGGGATTATCCATTGTGCTCATCGTTTAGCGTCCTCCCTTGGGAGCAAAAATCTTGGCGATCACTCGGGCAATCAGGTTCAGAACCATCACCAACAGGATGAGGACGAGGGCGGCCGCCCACGCCCGTTCATAGTTGATGGTGGGTACGCAGTTAGCGACACCTTCTCGACAGGTGGCCAGGCCCTGCGAGTACTGTCGGTAGATGTACACCGGCAGTGTCGCCATGCGGCCGTCCATCACATTGACGTTCATGCGTCCAATGAAGCCTGCGGTGATCAGCAGCGGGGCTGTTTCACCGATGACGCGGGCGATAGCCAGCATGACGGAGGTAGTCAGGCCTGCTGCAGCGGTACGCAGTACGACTTTCACCACGACACGCCACTTTGGCACGCCCAGAGCGTAGGCAGCTTCACGCAGTTCGTTAGGAACCAGGCGCAGCATTTCCTCACTGGAACGCACCACTGTCGGGATCATCAACACCGACAAGGCGATCGCGCCGATGATGCCTGCTCGATAGGAGGGGTCGTACAACATGAAGATCGAGGCGGCGAACAGACCAGCAACAATCGAGGGGATGCCGGTCATGACGTCGACGAAAAATGTCGTGGCCTTCGACAGGAGCCCGTTGTTACCGTATTCGACCAGGTAGATTGCCGTGAAGATACCGATCGGCGCAGAAATCAGTGTCGCCCACAGTGTCACGAGTGTGGTTCCGACCAGTGCGTGGGCGATACCGCCGCCCACTTTACCGCCGAACATGCCGACCATATCGCTGACGAGGAAGTCCCACGTGGTGCGCAGGTAGCCATTACTGATCACCGTGACCAACACCGTGACCAGCGGAATCATGGCAAGAGCGAATGCGACAGTCACCAGAACTGTCACGAAGCCATTGGTGAGTTTTCTTCCGATTGGCAGCGACTCATGGATCGGGCTCTGATGGCCGCGATTGTTGTCTGAATCGGAAACGTCCTTCGGCGAAGTGTTCGTACCAAGTGTTGCTGTGCTCATCAGTTCGCTCCTGAGAATGCGGCTCGACGCGAGACGATCCAGCGCGCAATCGAGTTGACGATGAGGGTGATCGCGAACAGAGCAAGACCCGTTGCGATCAGAGCCGACGAGTTGATGCCCGTTGATTCGGGGAACTGCAAGGCAATGTTGGCCGCAATCGTGGAGTGCTGACCTGCCTCGAGGATGTGCCATGAAATATTGCTGCCGACTGACAGCACCATGACGACAGCCATTGTTTCACCAAGAGCTCGGCCAAGGCCCAGCATGGACGCTGACACGATACCGGAGCGTCCGAACGGCAGAACGGCCATCTTGATCATTTCCCACTTCGTGGCACCAAGGGCCAAAGCAGCCTCTTCGTGCAGGCGCGGGGTCTGCAGGAAGACCTCTCGCGACACGGAAGTAATGATGGGCAAAATCATGACAGCAAGGATCACCACCGCGGAGGCGAGTACACGGCCCGTTGGGGACACTGTGCCGGCGAAGAGTGGGAACCAGTCGAAGTACTTACCCAGGAAGTCATAGAGCGGCATGAGGATCGGGATCAACCAGATCGCACCCCAGAGGCCGTAAATAACGGACGGAACTGCCGCAAGCAGGTCAACGAGGTATCCAAGAACCTGGCTGATACGCGGAGGTGCGTAATGGGAAATAAAGAGGGCGACACCGACTGCAACAGGAACGGACAGGAGCAGTGCCAGCACTGCTGCCAGGATCGTGCCGAATATCTGCGGCGCCGTGAACTTCCAAATCGTGACTTCCTCAGCCGACCCCATCATCTTGAAACGCAGGGAAGGGTCGGAAATCGCGGGCCACGCCCGCAGCAGTAGGAAGATCGCTACTGCTGCGAGCGTGCACAAGATTAACGAAGCAGCGGCGGTTGAGAGGCCAGCGAAAACCTTGTTACCGATTCTCCCTGGCGTTCTCTCCCAGCTCTTATTCTTCGTTGTTGTAGGTGTCGTAACCAACGCGAACCTGTACCTTACTTGATCTGGTCCAGAACGCCGTTGATTTCACTGCGCATTGCTTCGGAGATGGGAGCCGCACCAGCGTTGTCGGCTGCCATCTGCTGGCCTTCCTCGGAAGCCTGGTATCCGATGAATGCCTTGACCAGTTCGGCCTCGTTCGCATCCTCGTAGGTGGAGCACACGATTGAGTAGGAGATCAGAATCAGCGGGTAGGAGTCGTTCGTCTCGGGCACGCGGTTCACGGACAGTGCGATGTCGTTGGCATCGCGATCCGCAACGCGCTCAGCCGTTTCAGCGGCCTTGGCTGCTGTCTCAGCAGAGAAGGAGACGTAGGTTCCGTCGGCTGCTGCCAGTGCGACAGTTCCGAGGTTGCCGACCTGAGAAGCATCGGCGTAGCCGATGGTGCCGTTACCGGCCTGGACGGCCTGGACAAGTCCAGAGGTCTTGTCACCGGATTCGCCACCGGAGACTGGCCATTCCTTGCCTGGATCCGTCGGCCATGCCTCGGGAGCAGCTGAGTGCAGGTAGTCGGTGAAGTTCTCGGTCGTACCTGACTTGTCGGAACGGTGAACAGGGGTGATGGCGAGATCTGGGAGCTTCGCATCCGGGTTTGCCTTGGCAATTGCCGGATCGTTCCAGTTGGTGATTTCGCCGGCGAAGATCTTGGCGATGGTTGCGGCATCCATGTTCAGGGAGTCGACACCCTCAAGGTTGAAGATAACGGCAACCGGGGAGATGTACACCGGAAGGTCCCATGCAGGTCCACCACAGCGTGCTTCGGCTGCTGCGATCTCGTCGCCTTCAAGCGGGGCGTCCGATCCGGCCCATGCAACCTGCTTGCTGGTGAACTGTGTGATACCGGTACCTGAGCCAACTGCCTCGTAGGAAACAGTCACATCAGGGTTAAGTTCGTTGAAGCCTGCCTTCCAAGCTTCCATCGCGGCTTCCTGGGAGGACGCACCCGAACCGGCAACCGAACCTGAGAGGTCAGTCGCAGGTGCAACTTCATCCTGAGCTGACTGAGAGTCGCCGGATGCTCCGTTGTCCGCGCCTGTGCTTTCCGCTTTGTCTCCGCCGCCGCAAGCAGCCAGAGCGAGCGTCATGGTGGTGGCACCTGCCAGAGTGGCGAGAAGCTTTGTACGAGCATGCACTGTCATTGATCATCTTCCGTTCTGCCGCCACTGTGGCGGCGCGTTGACGATAGACCCGGAATGTCCCGGATATTGCTCACGCTAAGAGGGGGAAGTGACAGCAAAGCCGGTTAAAGATGAACAAATGGTGAACTTGCACGTGAGGGTGCCCACACAGTTATAAAATTGTAACCTTTGCCCGGTTTTTAGGGCCTGAAATTCATTCAAACGTGACAATTCCGGACGCGATTTGCGCCCGTCAGAGCGTCGCCAGCTTGGTGAGAGGGCGATACGTTTCCACGGCAACAACGCACGGGCCACCCTCGTGCATGACGATATGAGCCAGGAGCATCTGAGCAGTCTTGAGCCACGGCGACTCCGCTGGGAACGCGGCGTGCAACGATGAGGGCGAGTACGAGCGTATCGGCTCAAACAGGGCAGGCAGCGTGGGCCTGTGCGCGCAGATAATCGTCGGCGCGGACCCGGGGTTTTCAATTGCTTCATTGACGAGGGCGGAGCCTGCGGCCGGGTTGTCTGTCATCGCGCTTTCATCCAGCTCGTCGAACAGCTCCATGCCGATGCCGGTCAGTGACGCGTACGGTCCGACGGTGGACGCACAGCGTCGCCACGACGAGGACAGGACCTTCGTGATGCCAAATGCTGACATGAGATCGATCAAGTCGATGCTCTGGCGAACGCCGATACGCGCCAAGGGGCGATCCGCATCCGACCCTTCCCAACGCCCGCGCTTCACGGCCTTTGAGTGGCGCACAATGGCCAGCGTGGAGCTGACAAGTCCACCGCTTTCAGCCAGAGCTACGAGCTCATCCAGCAGACGGCGATCGCCTCGGCGGGTCAACGTGCGGCGTGCAAGTGACGGGCTCACCCAGCGCGTATTGTCGATCTCGCGGCGGGAGGCCTGATGGACAGGCGGGCGGCTGAGCAGTGCCGGAGAATCGGGCTGGCAGGCCTGTCCGACCCAGTAGTGGACCTCCTTGATGTGGCCCGCGCCAAGTCGGTAGCGCTGAATGGTCAGTGGCGCTCCCAGCGTGACCGGCAGGCCGGTTTCTTCTTCCACTTCCCGCACGGCGGCCACCGGCAGCGGCTCGTTGAGTTCAGTCTTACCTTTGGGCCACGACCAGTCGTTGTAGCGCGGCCGATGGACCAGCAGGACCTCTATATCATCGGGATCAATGACGTCACCGAGGGTGGCGTCGCGGTCAGACTGCGTAAATCTCCACACCAATGCACCGGCGGCTCTGACTAGCCGGCTCGGTATCGGTGACGGATGGGAACGGGACACGTCATAAGCGTATCTGACCCAGTGCCATGATGCCGACGATGGGCAAAAATACGATCGACTCCACGCGGTGGGCGGGCCGCCGAGGCTGCCAGCTGTGACGCAAACCCCGTCCGCGTGTCCCTTAGCTGCGGCCGACGACGCGGGCAGATGCCTCCGCCATCAGTGTTTCCTGCAGATCCTCCAGACGGTTGCCCTCGTCATCGCGGTTGTGCCGCTTCCACGTGCCGTCAGCTTGCAGATGCCATGAAGAGGTTGTCGACGCCACGCCTCGACGCACCAGGTCAGCAAGATAACTAACCTGCGACGGATCCACGATACGCACCAGAGCCTCCACGCGGCGATCCAGATTGCGGTGCATCAGGTCAGCCGACCCGATCCACACTTCCTCTTCGCCTTCCGGGCCAAACGCGTAGATACGCGAATGCTCCAGGAAGCGACCCAGGATGGAGCGAACCCGAATATTCTCCGATAAGCCGGGCACTCCGGCCTGAATTGCGCAGATACCTCGAACCAGCACATCCACCTGAACACCGGCCTGGCTGGCGCGATACAGAGCATCGATCACTGCTTCGTCAACAACCGAATTCACCTTGAAACCGATCCAGGCAGGCTGACCGTTCCGCGCGCGCTCAATCTGCTGGTAAATCCGCTCGATCAAACCGGGTCGGATTTCCAGCGGTGCGACCAGCAGGCGGTGGAACGTGGAGCGTGGCGCGTAGCCGGACAGCTGGTTGAACAGTCGCGTCAGATCCTGACCCACATCGCGGTTATAGGTCAGCAACCCCAGATCCTCGTAGCCGCGCGCCGTCTTCGGATGGTAGTTACCGGTTCCCACGTGGCAATAGCGTCGCAGCTGATCGCCCTCCTGACGCACCACCAGTGACAGTTTGCAGTGCGTCTTCAGACCCACCATGCCGTAGACGACGTGCACTCCGGCGCGTTCAAGCTTGCGCGCCCACTCGATGTTGGCTTCCTCGTCGAAACGGGCCTTGATCTCCACGATCGCGACCACCTGCTTGCCGTTCTCGGCCGCTTCGATCAGCGCCGACACAATCGGAGAATCGCCCGAGGTGCGGTACAGCGTCTGCTTCATGGCCAGCACATTGGGATCACGCGCAGCCTGCGTGATGAAGTTCTGGATGGAGGTGGCGAAAGAATCATACGGGTGGTGCAGCAGCACGTCGTGCGACCGGATCGCGCCGAAAATATCCGTCGGGCGCGCCGATTCAACCTCTGCCAGTCCGGCAGGAGTCACCGGCACATACGGTTCATACTTCAGGCGCGGAATATCGAGTGCCTGCAGCTCATTGCACAGCGTCAGGTCAAGCGGTGCCGGCACCATAATCACGTCAGCGGGTGTGATTTCCAGCTTGCTGATCAGAAAGTCCAGTACGAAGCGTGAGATCGTATCCTCAACTTCGAGGCGAACCACCGGCCCAAACTTTCGGCGCAGCAGTTCTTCTTCCATCGCGGTCAGCAGGTTTTCCGCATCATCCTCTTCTACTTCGAGGTCCTCGTTACGGGTCAGTCTGAACGAGTGTGCCTCGACAATCTCAACACCTGGGAACAGGTGGTCCAGGTGCGCGGCAATGACTGATTCGAGGGTGATGAACGTGGCGCCCTCATCAGTGTCGACATAACTTTCCGCGTTCCCCTCGCCCATTGCGGAGTCGATGTTGATCAGGCGCGGCATCGACGGCGGCACCTTGATGCGCGCGAAGTGCAGCTTCGAGGTAATCGGGTTGCGCACCACGACCGCGAGGTTCAGTGACAGCCCCGAAATGTATGGGAAGGGGTGCGACGGGTCCACGGCAAGTGGCGTGATGACGGGGAAAATCTGCCTGCGGAAGTAGGTCGTCATCTTGGAGCGCTGGTCATCTGTGAGCTGATCCCACCCGCGCAGATGAATCCCTTGCTCGTCCAGCTTGGGCAAGATGTCGTTCTGGAACTCGCGTGCCTGACGCTCGCTGAGTTCGCGCGTGCGCATCTGGATACCGTCCAGGACCTGACGCGGCGACAGACCAGCGGCAGACGGTTTGGCGATGCCGGCGTTGATGCGGCGCTTCAGTCCGGCCACACGCACCATGTAAAACTCATCAAGATTGGAGGAGAAAATCGCGGAGAACCATCCGCGTTCCAGCAGCGGCAAATCCTCATCTTCACTTTGCTCCAGGACGCGTTCATTGAACGCCATCCACGACAGTTCACGGTCTGCGAAGCGTTTGTCCGGCAGCTCGCCGAAATCTTCAACGGTCGAGGCTGGTGCGGCGCTGGCCTGGGCATCTTCAGCGCGCTCCTCATAGGAGTTCGCGTCGGCGCCCACCGTGATGTGCTCACCATCCTGGATGCCGTCGGTAGCTTCGTCTTCCTCGTCGTATTCGGAGTCTTCGTGTTCGACACCGACGAGCTGTTCATTGTCGGCAGGGATCACCAATTCGCTCGCCAGGGCAGCTTCAACCGCGCTGCCACTGGTGACGTGAGCGCTGTGAGCGTCACCCTCGCCGTTGGTGTCGTCTGCTGGCCAGTGTTCATCTGGCGCCGAGAATGGTTGGTCCGAATTGCCTGCATGTTCCGGGTTCGTCATCATTCTTCCTCACACTGGCGACTAGTTGAGCGCACCGATGTGCGCTTCTTCAGCTGATCGGTCAAGTTCATCTGCGGTCTGAATCAGCGCGCGGGCGCGCGTGGTGACGGGGTATGCCAACGGGTCCCGCGGGTCGACGATCCATTTGCCGCCCTCGGCGTCTCCAGCTGCAACGATCCGCATCGCCCGTGACGTTGCAGTAATGATGTCAGCCAGGTCGTCGTCGTGGCGGCGCCCTTCGAGCAATTGGTCAACCTCGTGTACCACGTGCTCCAGATCGGGAATGTCAACGGGATGTTCAAGGCCGGGGATGATGTCCGCATGGCTTCCGCGCACAAAACGGTCGCGCACCAACGCAGTGTCGCGGTGGTACCAGCGCGACCACAGGTAGAGTCGCCACAAGGCTCCGGGCAATGTGAATTCCGGGCTGCGTGACCACATGTCGGCCAGCACGTCCACGCCTTCCGTGCGCACGGTGGTGCGCAGGCGTTCGATTTCGTCAGGCCCGAAGTCGTCGTCACTGACTCCCATCAAAGCCCATGCTGACGAGTGCGCAATCGCAGACATTTCCGCAGGGTCGGAGTCGCCGACGATTTGTTCGGCGTCGGCTGGGTCCAGCATTGCTGGCCGACGAGGGCGACGCTGTTGGCTGTTCATCTGTGACTCCTTCTCGGTGATATGACGAGCCTACCGCCTGAAGGTGAACGGCGTTGATCAAGTAGTTGAACGGAGTGGGCACCCTCGTCAATCCTGATCCGAGGAGGATCGTGGTTTTTCCCACGTCACGTTGATTAGTGCAACGTGGGACTGATGCATTACCATGCTCTCATGGGCCTATAGCTCAATTGGCAGAGCAACGGACTTTTAATCCGTGGGTTGGGGGTTCGATTCCCCCTGGGCCTACCATTATGATGTGTCGGGGCATCGTTGACAATCAGTTAGCGGTGTCCCGGTCTTTCACTATATGGCCGACCTTGCCGCGTATGCTCTAACCGCAGGTCACTCGGTGGAATGCGACTGCGGTCCGGCCACAACACACCAGAACGCGCACAATCCCCTAGATTTAAGCCCTCCGCGTGCACATACCCCTAGTTCTAACCTCGCCTCGTGCACATACCCCTAGTTCTAGCCCCGCCTCGTGCACATACCCCTAGATTTAAGCCCTCCTCGTGCACATACCCCTAAAAAGTCTTGTAAAAATGCACAATCCCCTAGATTTAACGCGTGAGGCTCGAGGCCGCCGGAAGCTACTGGCGGCTGACCTGCGGAAATAGGTTTTGTCCTTTTGGGGTGCCGACTTTAGCTAGGGGAATGTGCACCAAAGCAGGGAAGATCTAGGGGAATGTGCGCGGTCACGCCTAAGATCTAGGGGAATGTGCACAAATGCGCGTCTATTTGAGGGGATGTACACCGAGCTGTTTAAAGCGGAGAAAAGAGTACAACCTGCGCGCAGTGCTCCAAGACGGAGACGGCATCAATCCGAGACAGAGCCAGGCATCAATCCGAGATGCGGCCGAACGGACGCAGACGCCAAGGCCACACGCAGGTACAAAGCTTCGGAAGGTACGGCGATGCAAACACTCATACAGAAGCTCGCCAAACGAGCTTAATCGTCAGGCGAGCTGAAGCGCCATGCAGACGCCACGCGGGCTTAAGCATCGAACAGACGACAAGCAGGCTTAATCGCCAAGCGACCTCAAGCGGCGAGCAGACATAAAGAAAGGCCCGGCCATTTCTGACCGAGCCTTTCCACAGTCTGCGGATCCGCTAACGTTACTTCGTCAGGGAGTTCGACTTGCCCTGAATTGCGAGGAAGACACCGATAAGCAGGAATGCCACGACTGCGCCGATGATCCAGCGAAGCACTGTGCCCACTCCAAGCGCACCAGCGATCCATCCGGCGATACCGTAACCGGCAGCACCCAAGATAATAGTCCAGATGATGCCCATACCCTCGTCGCCCTTCATGAAGACGCGAGCGATTGCACCGATAACGGCGCCGGCAATAATCATCCACAAGATGTCCAACATGATCGTTCTCTCATTCTGTTGATCAGCAGAGACATCTTCATGATCTCATACGTTTTGCGTCAATGCGAGACCGAATACGGCCAGTTCTGGTCTAGCGGACATCTCGCCCGCATCTGCCCCGTCAAGTCGGCGTTGACGCAAGCTGCTCGCGCTGCAAGGTCACAGCAAGGCAGTCGACCTGGAACAGCTCAGGCAGGTAGTAGCGGCGCTAGCGTCACCCTCGTCGATGAAGCGGCTGAGGCGGGTAGGAGGCGAGCCCGACAGCAACTGAAATCAACACAAGACCCACCAGAGACCAGGCACTGGGCAGTTGCCGCAATGTCACCGCACCGATCAGCGCCGACGTTGCCGGCAACAGGGAGTTGAACAGGGCAAACATGGCGGCACTGAGGCGGCCCATGGCGAGCGCCTCCAACGAGTACGGGATCACCGTTGACAAGACTCCGACACCGACCGCCATGACGACCAGTTTCGGTGAATTCAACGCGCTGACCGCTCCGACCGAAAAGAACGGGGCGAACACAAGTGCGGCAGTGCCACAGCCCAGCGCCAGATTCGTGATGCCTGAGCGGCGCGACGCGATCGACTGCCCCATCACGATGTACCCCGCCCATAGGGCTGCAGCCCCGAGCACCCAGGCCGCACCAACGAGCTGCTTGGTGTCGCTCAGATCCAGTCCGAGGCCACCGATGCAGGCCACTCCGGCAAAAGCCAGCGCTCCTGCGATACGTCCGGACCAGCCCCCGGAGGTCACCACCGCAACCGTGACCGGGCCGAGGAACTCTAAGGAGACCGCCACGCCCAGCGGCAGAATGTGGATCGCCTCGTAAAAGCAGATATTCATGCCGCCCAGCACGATGCCGAACAGGGCCGACGCAGCCAGGTCACGCGGATTGAAGCGCCATATACGAGGGCGGCGCCACGCCAGCAGCACAACCGCACCCGTTGCGATGCGGACCCATGCTACTTCAGCGGGTGTCATGACGGCGAACAGGGTCACTGCCAGCGCTGCACCGAGGTACTGCGTGAGCCCCGATCCGACCAGAAAGAAAGGCGCGGGAATCGCGATTGAAGCAGCTCGCAGAGCGGAGCCTTTACCTCGGGATGCAGGTCGGTGTGCCGATAACGGTTCCGGTCCCGGCATCAGTGCTCTTCAAAGTCGAGGCTGACAGAGTTCATGCAGTAACGCAGCCCTGTTGGCTGACGGGGAGCATCGTCAAAGACATGACCCAGGTGAGAATCGCAGCGAGCGCACCGCACCTCCGTGCGCACCATGCCGTGTGAACGGTCCTCACTGGTGGTCACAGCTGCATCTTCTGGCTGATAGAAGCTCGGCCAGCCGCACAGAGAATCGAACTTGGTGGTTGAGCGGAACAGTTCCGCGCCGCACGCTTTACAGCGGTAGATACCCTCGCGATCCTCGTGGAGCAGTGCACCGGTGTGCGCCATCTCAGTGCCGCCCTCGCGCAGGACGTGGTATTCCATGGGGTCGAGTATGCGGCGCCATTCTTCCTCGCTGCGCACTACCTTGCCGTTAGTGTCGGTAACCGCTTTGCCGTTACTGTCAGCAACCGCTTCGTCGGCGTTGCCATTAACCGCCCCGCCGTCGTTGTCACCGCTCTCCCGCAGGTCGCGGGCGCCTTGATCATTCTGCGTTTCACTCACGGCTCGATCCTCCCAGTAGTCCTGAGCCCTTTTCCTGGCGGATCTGCGACTCACGTTTTCTTTCTTCCAGTACTTCCGGGTCAGGGCCCGAAAATGCGGCACTGCGTTCTTCTGCGTCGGGCGAGCCGGAAAAGACCCGCTCCCCCGTCGTGGTTGTCTCATCGTCCGAGTTTGCTCGACCAGTCGCGTCTGCCACTGCACCGTCGGGGTCGCTGCCGACCTGGTTCGCACTGGCCAGATCCACACTCGTATTGTCCGCACGTGCAGGGCTCGCATCGCCAGCCTGTGCACCGCTGGTGGGCGCACTACTGCCCGCTTCCGCGCCATCGTCATCGGCCTGCTTCTTGGGCTTGCCATCTGCTCCAATGGCCGGCATCACGGCAGTTTCCGCTACGCCTGACGCAGAACGAGCTATCTGAGCCGCTCCCTCTGCAGACGCTGCTTCCGACGCCTGGTTAGCCTGACCAGGAGCCCCGCTGCCAGCATCGGACTTGACACGCAGATGCCCCTGCGCCTGCGCAATGATCTTGTCAACCTCTTCTGGCGTGAACACGTGGGTCGTGCCCGTGCCGTTCGTCTGAGTAGCATCCGCTGCAGCGTTCGCTCCCCCGCGGCCAGTCCGTTTCACAGCTGCTGTTGGTCCGTCCTCCGCTCCAGACCCGGCGTTCTCTGCTCTTTCGAGGCGGTCGCGGTTGCGCTGCGACATGGCCCGTCGACGCGCCATCTTCGCGCGTTGGCGCGCCGCCAGCATACGAGCAGCGTGCACAGGGTCGAACGGGTCTCGCTTGTCACCATCATGCGTAGCAGCATCGCCGTGGTCACCCTCGTCAGTCTTGGTGTCCGAGGGGGACCCACCGGATGTATCTGAACCTGCAATACCGGATAGTTCAGTGGCCAGGCGCGCGATCAGTTCCTGGGACTCATCCTTCGTCACTTCCTTGACCTCGCGCGGCTGAATGATGCGGGCGGAACGCGCCCACGGGTATTCCTTCGAGATCCACGCGATGAGCTGCTCGCGCATGAAGCAGCGCAGATCCCACAAGTTGCCCGAATTCGACGCTGACAGGGAGACCCTGACGGTGACGGTCTGATCAGTCGAATCAGTCACCTGCACGGCCCAGGAGCGGCGATCCCACAGATCCGTGCTGTTCAGGAGCTGCTCAACTTTTTGACGCACCACCGCCACCGGCACTGCCCAGTCGGTGTAGATCTCAACCGTGCCGAGGAGCTTGGTGGCTTTGCGGGTCCAGTTTTCAAAAGCAGACGACGTGAACTTCGAGGACGGCACAATCAGGCGGCGATCATCCCAGATATGCAGGACAACGTACGTCAGAGTGATCTCCTCGACCACACCCATCGTTCCCTTGTCCCCCACGACGACAATGTCATCAACGCGGATGGCGTCCGTGAAAGCCAGCTGCAGGCCGGCGAACACGTTGCCGAGCGTGGACTGGGCAGCAAGACCGGCGATCACGGAGACAATGCCGGCCGAAGCAAGCACCGTCGTCAACGCCTGCTGAGCCCCGGGGAATGTAAACAGGACTGCGGCACACCCGAGGATCCAGACCACGACCTGCAGGACGCGGCGCAGAACCTGAGCCTGAGTCTTGAATCTGCGCGAGCGTCCGTGATCGGAGCGGTTGCGCACGTGCGCGGCGTCTTCGATCACCCACACGGCGGCGGCAATGACCCATGTCGTTGCCAGGAGTGCGAGGATCAACAACCCGTGGTCGAGATATTTCACCCACGTGGGCTGATTGCTGACATCGGTGCTTCCCAGCGCAACAGCGCATCCGGCAAGCGCGCCCCACGCCATGAGTGCCCAGTACGAAGGCGCGTGGATGCGGCGCTGCAAGGCTTTCAGCAATCGAAGTTTGCGGAGCGCAAATCGGCTGACGCGCGCAAGAATGAATGCGACCACAATTCCGACGAGGATGCCGACAACAATTCCGAGGAATACGCCAGCCACGTCGAATGCGGTTTCAACAGCTTCGGCAGGTGCAGAGGGGTCCCCGATCGGCATAATTGTGCCGAAAACGAGGCTTGACTGCGCGCGGCAGCCCGTGAGAACGGCGGAGAAATCAGGTCCGAAAACTGTCATACCCCTAGCCTAGAAGCTTCCAGGCTCATTTGCGTTCGGTGAGAGGCTTCACATGGATCCGTTTTGCACTCGGAGGTCATTCCTGCTTATTATTCTACTCGTCGCCGAACGACAAGTTCGTGGACAAGGCCCCCATCGTCTAGAGGCCTAGGACACCGCCCTTTCACGGCGGCGACACGGGTTCAAATCCCGTTGGGGGTACGATCCGTGTCAGCCCTGCTGGGACGGGTTCAACAAGTGAATAAGGTAGACTTTTCAGGTCTCACTTTTTCGAGGCCCCGTAGCGCAGTTGGTTAGCGCGCCGCCCTGTCACGGCGGAGGTCGCGGGTTCAAGTCCCGTCGGGGTCGCTGACCCACCTTTTGGTGGGGTTTTGGCTCTGTAGCTCAGTTGGTAGAGCGTTCGACTGAAAATCGAAAGGTCACCGGATCGACGCCGGTCGGAGCCACCGCTGCTTCAGCTCGCGAGATTTACGCGAGTTTCTTTCTGATAATCAAGCGCCATTTCACGTCAGTCTTCATCGTCTTGCGCTTCCTCGTCGTCAATGATTTCTTCACGAGGTCCCTCAACTCTGAGCATGGAACGCAAACTTTCGACGGAAGTCAGTTGCTGTGCGAGCTCCACATCGTGTTGATGAACGAATCCCTGCTCCGCCCCTTCGATCAGTCGCTGGCGTTCGTCTTCGACAAATTCCTGCACCTCTGCAATATCAACACCTGAAGCTTTCTCCAGCGCTTCTTCAATGATGATCAGCAGTCTCAGCAGTTCGAATGTGACATCCGGGCTGTGGGAACAGAACCTTCGGATGGGAACGACAAAATCTTTCAAGAAATCTCGCACAGTCGGGGTCGGCACAGATGCAACGGGCTGCCCCTTATCGTTCAGATTCACCTCATGATTCGGAGGTGAGACAACCAGGCCTCGCAGCACCGGTGTTGCTCTGGTGATCACGTGTCGTCCAGTTGACGGATCGTTGGTTCCAGGGGACAAAGCTCGCACGGCGATGTCTGCCAACTGGTGAAAAGACAGGCGCAAATCCTGATCGGACACGCGTTCAGCTTCAACAGACACCGCTGAGTCGGCCAGTTTGCGAAGCTCGTCACCACTGAGCTCACTGTCTAAGGAGTCAGCAGCAGATGTTCCACGTCGTTCGGCCCACGCCCACGCGTAGGTATGTCCGGCACTGACTGCATCGCCGGGTGCGACGGTGAACACGACGCGCTGTCCGTGTTTGCGAGCCCACCTTGCCGCCGCTTCCACATCAATGGAACGCACATATCCCGAGAAGTGCCCACGAACGTCATGCGCGTGCGGTGGGATCTCGGGGATCTGGCAGGCGACGTCCCATTTCTCTCGGTGCGCATCCAGGAGACGTTCGGCACGCGTGGCTACCTGCTCGATGATTGCGTCGACCCGTACCATTCGCACCACCGCGCTGACATACCAGACGAAGGTCGCGATAGCCAGAAATACCAGCAGCATTGCGATCGCCATTGCGAGCTGCGGAGGGGTCTCGCGCGACTCGGCTGATACCGAGCGTTGCAGAACAACTACGTAAACGAATACGCCGATGAATACGCCAAAGATTCCCTTCACAGCCCGGGACTGGATGTAGTCACGCAGCAGCTGGTGCGAAAACTGACCAGAAGCCACCTGCAACACGATCAGTGTCATGGAAACCGTGGTCGTCAGCACCGTCAGCATGGAGGAGGCGATGAAGCCCAACAGAGAGGATGCTGCCGAAATATCTCCGGGCCAGAAGATTCGAGAAATGAGCCATTGAGTGGGCCATGAGATCGGTGCCAGGACTCCCGCCGCTATCGTGGCAAGGAGGGCGGCTACGAGCGGGGGCACCCACAGCTGATTCGATACCAGATACTTGATGCGGCGAAAAAAGGTCATAGCGCCATAGTATTAGAGACCAGATTGTGCCCGCTTCCATTGGCCTGCATTGACTACGCTTCGCTTGGACCGCGCTGAAAGACGAGACGGCAGCAGCCAGGCCAGAACACGCGTTCTGCTCACTCACGATAGTCTGACAGCGTGGCTCACCATTCGATTGAGGATTACTTCCCCGACGGCAACATCCCTAACCTGCGGATCAAGAACACGCCCGTGCCTCCGGCTGAAGATGCGCGACCCGATCCCACGGATGTGTCGGCCGCCCTCGAACCTGTTGTCGAGCTGCTCGACGGTAAGCTCATCGCGGTGATCACCGGTGCGGGAATTTCCACGGACTCCGGCCTGCCGGATTACCGATCCCCCGGCGCAGTTGACCGACACCCCATGACACTGCAGCAGTTCATGTCTGACGAGTCGTACCGCCGTCATTACTGGGCGCGCAACCATTCCGGCTGGCTCGCGCCTCTGCGCGCACAACCCAACGCCGGCCACCTCGCCCTGGCGCAGATGGAACGTGACGGGATCATCGACGGCGTCATTACGCAAAACGTCGACATGCTGCACGCCCGAGCCGGCACCCACTCACTGGTCAACCTGCATGGCCGCTTTGACCGCGTCATGTGCACCAGTTGCCACAGAATTTTTCCGAGGGCGGCCCTGCACAAGCGCCTCGTTGAACTCAACCCCACGTGGCAGATCAGCATTGACGAGGGGGACGTCGCGCCCGATGCCGATCTGGATGTGGGCGACACAAGTGGTTTCGTCATCGCCAACTGCCCGGCGTGCGGCGGCATTTTGCGAACTGACGTTGTTTTCTTCGGCGGCACCGTCCGTCCACATATTGTCCGCGCGGCGCGCACCCTGGTTGAGAAAGCTGATGCGCTGCTGGTGGCAGGCTCATCCCTTGCCGTAGGCTCAGCGATGCGTTTCGTGCGCCAGGCTCATCACGAGGACAAGCCCATCGCGATTATCAATCGCGGCGCGACGCGCGGGGATCGTTTCGCACAGGTGAGGGTCAACATAGGGACGTCCACGGCGCTGCCGTATCTGGCTGAACGGCTCCACGCTTCTGCCGCCCCGCGCCAGGCGCGGCCTGTTTTTTCGCGATGAGGGCACCCCGGCCAACAACACAGGCGGCGTTTGCCTTCATCAAGCTCTTCAAGAGTGCGTCGGATGCGTCGCTGGCGCGTAGCTTCCTGCTTCGCACTGGTGACCCAGCAGATAAATTCGTTGCGCGCAAGGGTGGTGATGTCACGCCACGCGGTTTCAGCCGTAGCGAGAATTTTGCGACCCTTTCGGGGCACAATAGGTCTATGTCTGATTCGCGCGGCTTTCGGAAGCGGTGGTGGCGGCCCTGTTCGTGGTTCCGCCATTCATCAGTGGATCAGTCTGCAACCGACGATACCGCGTCCGAGTCGTCGACGCTGGAGCTTGAGCCGGACGGGTCATCGAACACTGAAATGGACGAGTCAGTTACCCCTTCGGGCAAAGATGGCGACTCGCCCAGCCACCCTCGTCAATCTGACGATGCGGATAGTGGAGCGGGCGGCGACGGTGGTGAGCTGTCTGCGGCCGATCGCAGCACCCACAATCATATGAGCGAGTTGCCTGAGGAAAGCCGGCGCGTCCTTGAGAAAGCGCAGGAAGTCTTCTCGCAGCTGCCAGGGCCTATCGCACCTGAACGCTGACGCAGCAACCGCTCTGGCTGCCGGCGCCTGGCCTGGCTCTCGGTCGCGGATCGCCGCCTGCACACGAGCTGTCTCCCGGCCGCAGAGGACTCCCGCACAAGGCTTAGATCTCGCTTAAAACCCGCCGCCCGCGCACGACCTACCTCCCGTTGCGCGCATGGAGGAAATCCGGTCGGATTTTACTGTCCACTGCACCAAAAAGCTCCAAATCTGCAACACTTGGGTTTATACACTTCTAACAGGCGAGTTAGAAGGCCGAAATCACTGACGGCGCGAAGGAGAATCATCCATGTCGACGAACCGCTTCCGCTCGAACTCGAGCGCGCAGCCGGTCACTTCGACGTCCGATACGACTCGGACGTCCTATACAGCAACCGACGCGAATGCATCACGAAAATCAGGGCCGACCATCGGTGAGCTCTTTGCCACCCTGTCCGCTCAGCTCACTACGTTGGTGCGTGGTGAGATTGAACTGACGAAGACGAAGGCAACCGCATTCCTGGGAAAGATCGGCATGGGTGGCGGCCTGCTCGCTGGAGCAGCCGTTTTCGCACTGTTCATGCTGGGCTGGATTTTCCACACGATCGAGCTCGGCATTGCACAAGCTCTGCCTCGTTGGGCGGCATCGCTGATCGTTGTCGGAATTCTCCTCATCATCGTGTTGATTCTGGCGCTGGTTGGTGTCTCCGCCCTGAAGAAGGCAAAGGAAGACACGCCTGCTCCTCAGGAAGGCCTGAAAGATGACGTCGATGCGCTGAAGAAGGGATTGGGTAAATGAGCCAGTCAGAACCCCGCAAAGCTGAAGGTCGTTCCCCCGAGGAGATTGAGCGCGAACTGGAGCGCACCCGCGCACAGATGAGCGTCACCGTTGACGAACTGGTGAAAACCATCAGCCCGTCCAACCAGGCTCGCCTCGCGAAAGAAGCTGCACAGGAGAAGGCCAAGGATTACCAGGCCAAAGCACAGTTACTGGTCGACGATGCCCGTGCGGGTGATTCAGACGCCATCATGAAGGTTGCGGCGGCAGCGGTGGGCGTGAGCGCCCTCGTGGGCCTCGTGATCTTCAGGATCGTCAAACGCTGAATCGCCACGTCATCCTCGTGTAGAGGTTCTCGGCCCGCAGGCGACACGATGTCTCATGTCACACGAATAGGTGACATGGCTTTGAACACGCTATGATGTGGACACGACAGAATTTTGACCAACATAGGACACCGCTTTACGCGGATCCGCACACCGTGGAGGGGGTCGACGCCATGGGGCGCGGCCGTCAGAAGGCCAAGCAGACGAAAGTCGCACGTAAGCTGAAGTATTTCAGTCCCGATACTGATCTGGAAGCCCTCCAGAGAGAGCTGGCTGCCGAGCGTAAGGGAGCCGATCCAGATGACCCATACGCAAAATACATCGACGATGACGATCAGCAGGATGATTCCTATGAGGATCTGTACGAAGACCGTTACGCCGACATGTTCGCGGATGAGGATGACGAGGACGATGACTACGGCGCATACGAAAGCGACCAGAGTTCACGCTGAGTGACGTCCACTGTGACGTACGTTGTTTCACACGATTGACGAGGGCGGCGCGCTACGCACCGTCCTCGTTTTATGTTTGCGCGCGACGCGGCGCCCGGAGTCCGCGGATTGACGGCACATTTCCCTTGGATCTAACTGAGCTGTGTGCACGAACCCCTAGATCTAAGCCACCGGCGTGCACGAACCCCTAGTTCTAACCCGTTCGCGTGCACAATCCCCTAGATCTTCCGATTTGCGTGCACAACCCCCTAGATTTAACCGGAGTTCATTTCTCGAGTTTTACATATGCACAGGTCAGGAGCCAGATGTACTGCCGCGCGCATCCGCAGGTGGGGTTTATCTAGGGGATCGTGCACAAATCACTTTAGATCTAGGGGATTGTGCGAGAAAACTGTTTAAATCTAGGGGGTTGTGCATAGGGTGCAGCGAACGTGGGGCCTGGTGTGCGACAACCGGTGGACGACGGCCTGCACGCGGTGCAGCGAACGCGGCGCACTCCACCATAGCCGCTGGCATCAGCCTGCTACCGAAGCCGCTCAGCTCACGCGATAACTGCCGGATAGCGCCACGGCCCCGGCATCGACTCCCTTGGCACCGCAGATCAGTCGCGGCTGGGACGTGCTCAAGGCGGCTCCCGTTGTGGCATGGCCCGCTGCAGCAGTGCGTTCTACGGAAGAGCCTTCAGCAGCAGTGCGTTCTGCAGCAGGACGTTCTGCAGCGGAACCCTCTGAGGCGATGACCTCGCCCAGCACCCACGCCTCTATCCCAGCGTCGGCAGCGAGCGACATGCACTGGTCAGCAGTGGACTGCCCGACTACAGCGACCATGCCAACACCCAGGTTCAGTGAATCCTCCAGAGCTTCCCATGTCACGTCACCGTTGCGGCGCACCCACTCGAACACGGCAGGCACAGTCCATGAACCACGATCCACAGTCGCGCACAAACCGCTGGGAATGACTCGGGACAAGTTGGCTCCCAATCCCCCGCCGGTGACGTGGCTCAGGGCGTGCAGGCCACCCTCGTCAACACCAAGAGAATCCAGCATGTCGAGGCACACACGGGTGTACAGACGTGTGGGTTCAAGCAGTTCCTCCCCCACTGTTCGACCGAAGTCGGCGCACTGCGATTCCAGAGAGGTTCCGGAGATGTCCAGAACGCGTCGCACCAGCGAATAACCGTTGGAATGCAGGCCAGATGATGCCAGAGCGATCACGGCGTCACCCTCGCGCACGCGGTCAGGGCCGATCATCTTGTCCGCGTCCACTACGCCGGTTGCAGCACCGGCGATGTCGTAATCGTCCGGATCCATCACTCCGGGATGCTCAGCAGTTTCGCCGCCCACCAGCGGGCAATCGACTTGTTCGCACGCCTGGGCGATACCGCGCACGATCGCCGCGATCTTTTCCGGCACAACCTTGCCGCACGCGATGTAATCAGTCATGAGCAACGGCCGCGCACCCACAACAACGATGTCATCAACGACCATGCCTACCAGGTCTTGGCCGATGGTGTCGTGAATATTCAGCGCCTGCGCCAACGCAATCTTCGTGCCCACACCGTCAGTAGAGGTGGCCAGCAGCGGGCGCGTCATTCCGAGCAGAGCGCTCGCATCGACCATGCCGGCGAACCCGCCGGTTGCTCCTACAACGGTGGAGTTATGCGTGCGGCTGATGGCGTTCTTCATCAGTTCCACCGCGCGGTCACCGGCCGCAGTGTCCACGCCTGCTGCCGCGTAATCAAGATGCTCGCTCACAAGATCCTCCGAGTTGTAGCTGTGTGACTAGACCGTTGCGCCCGGCGTGCCGGGGATGGGTGTGCCGCGTGTGACAGGTTCGGGGTACGCGCCGGTGAAACACCCTACGCACAGGTTATCGCCTTGCCCGGTTGCGCGGACCATGCCGGGAAGTGAGAGGTAGGCCAGCGAATCAGCACCAATGGAGCGACAGATTTCGTCCACATCCATCGACGAGGCAATCAGTTCCGCCCTCGTCGGAAAATCAATGCCGAAGAAGCAGGGCCACAGCACCGGCGGCGAGGAGATACGCACATGAACTTCCAGCGCGCCTGCTTCGCGCAGCATACGCACCAACGCGCGCTGAGTGTTCCCGCGCACGATCGAATCGTCGATGACGATGAGTCGTTTGCCGGCGATAACTTCCTTGAGCGGGTTGAGCTTGAGTCGGATACCCAGCTGACGCAGCGACTGCGTGGGCTGGATAAACGTGCGGCCCACATAGGAGTTCTTCACAAGTCCCTGCGCAAAAGGGATGCCTGATTCTTCGGCGTACCCGATCGCAGCGGGTGTTCCCGATTCGGGTGTCGGCATGACCAAGTCGGCCTCGGTCGGATTCTCCTTAGCCAGGATTGCTCCCATTTGCCGACGAGCCGCCACGATCTGACGATCCCCGATCACCGTGTCGGGGCGCGCAAGGTAGACGTATTCAAAGACGCATGTTGCGCTGGCGGCCTGCGCAAACGTGTAGGAACGCACTCCAGAAGAGTCAATGACCACCAGTTCGCCCGGCTTGATTTCTCGCACGAACGAGGCGCCCACCAGATCCAGTGCAGACGTTTCCGAGGCGAGCACCCATCCGCGCGACAGGCGTCCCAGCACGAGTGGGCGATATCCGTGCGGATCACGCGCACCATACATGGCGTGCTCGTCCATGAACACCAGTGAGAATGCGCCGCGCAGCAGTGGCAGAACCTTGAGCGCGGAGGGCACCAGTGAACCGTGGTCCTCATCGTCGCCGGCTTCCCTGGCCTGGCGTATCGCCTCTGACAGGGCGCCCGGATCGATTTCTCCGGATGCGCGGCGTGCGGCCTGGAATGCGGCTTCAGAAGGGCGGCCGGGCTGCGCGTTGTCTGCTCCTGCGGGCGCAGTATCGGCTTGTGCGGTGGACGTGGTGGGCTCGGAGTCGAGCACGGTCCGCGCGGCAGGCTTGGCAGAGGCTGGTGCGGTAGTGGGTGCAGCGGACGTGGCTGCGTCGCCCTCGTCCACATCTTCGACAGCCCCTTCTTCGCCGCGCCACGGGGCGGGCAACCGGTCAGCTTTACCCAGCAGGTCAGTAATGATCGAGGTGTCAGTGGTCGAATTTCGGTCTGCCCGGCGTTCACCATGACTGATTTCATCGACGAGGGTGCTCAGCGCAGCCGTGTTGATCAGGTTGCCGTTATGTCCTAGCGCGACTGTGCCCCACGGTGTCGGGCCGAGCGTGGGCTGGGCGTTGTGCCAGTTGTCTGCACCGGTGGTGGCGTAGCGGACATGTCCGAGGGCGATGTGTCCACGCAGACCTGTCAGGGTTTGCTCGTTGAACACTTGGTTGACCAGGCCCTGATCCTTGTACACGAGGATGTTGTTACCGTCAGAGGCGGCAATACCCGCCGACTGCTGGCCACGATGCTGCAGCGCGTACAGGCCAAAATATGTCAGGCGTGAAACATCTTCGCCTGGCGCCCACACGCCGAAAACGCCGCAATGGTCGTGTGGATGATCGTCAGTGTCGTCAGGAAGCGACATGCTCATAGTCACGCCTCTACTGTGTCATATCCACTGGTCGCAGAGCCAATCTTCAGACCATGAGATTGCACCCTTTTTAGGACTGTCGGAGCGTGGCTGAAGTTGGCGGGACGCCAACCCATTCTGAGAGCAGGCCGAGGAAGCTCGACAGGAAACGATCAGGGCGCGTCAATCATCGACGAGGAGGACATGTCATCGGTCAGATCATCGACCAGAAGATGCTCTGAATCCCAATTCCCCGTGAGATAGGTCGCTCGACCCACGAGGTGCGACGACACGGGCGCGGTAATGACCTGCAGGACGAGGACTGCGACGGCGAGCACTGCCCAGCGCCAGTTATGTAATTCGACCGCCATGCCAACGCAGATGAACATCAGTCCGAGCAGCTGAGGTTTTGATGCCGCATGCATGCGCGTGAACAGATCCGGCATGTTGATCAGGCCGATCGCTGCAATCAATGTAAAGGCCACGCCGATAAAGACCAGGATGGCGCCGATCCATTCCATCACCATCAGTGTTCCTCCTGCGTGCCGTGTTCGGGGTCATGCACCAGTTCCAGGTCGTGCGCTGCGTCAACGGCTCCCGTCTGGCGGGCATCGTGCACGCTGCGCTGAGCGTCCTCAGTTTCTTCACGCTGAGCTTCTTCAGCCTGCCGCTCACGTTCAGCTACCTGCTCCTGGGCCTCTTCCTCACTCAGGATGCGCTGCTGGCTGCGGTCGATACGTGTGGCGAAGCGTGAGACCACGACGCCGGACATGAATGCGGTCAGCGCCAGAATGATGAGCAGGACGCTCAGGTCGTAGCGATGCCACCACACGATCATCACGGCGATCATCCCGATTCCCGCGGCCGTCAACACGTCGAATGCGACGGTTCGGTCCAGCAGACCGGGGCCTTTGGCAATGCGGATCGTGGCGAGTACTGCCGCGAGCACGGTCATAAGTCCTGTCAGGGCATGCAGGAGGTCAAGCGCTGAAAAGTCGCCGATCATTGATCCTCCTCACCGCGCGCGCCAGGTTCACCGGCAGTGTCCGAGGGATAAGCATCACCGGGCTCTTCGGCATTGCCCGAGGCATGGGCATCGCCAGGTTCACCGGCAGTGTCCGAGGCAAAAGCATCACCCAAGCCTTGACCCTCCCCAGACTTCGTCGTCTCTGTTACGTCCAGCCCACGCTCTTCTTCCGGCACGACCTTTGTCAGATCCACCATGCCGGAAATGTCTCCCTGCGTGGCATCGCGCAAAGCCTTCGCGTGATCAACAGTGTCTCGCACATCGTCGCCGTGATTCCTCTGCGTTCCTTCGCCGGATGCGGGTTCCTCATGATGGTCCTCGCCGGTGGGCGTCACCTCACGCAGCGGCGGCTGAGCCTGAGTCGTCTCAACTGTGTCTTCGACGGGAACGCACCTCTCCGAGGCAGTCGGAGATTTCTTGCTCCACGACCAAATCGGCTTCACCGGCAGGTCAATCCCCCACTGCTCCAGGTGCTCGCTGGCTGCAATGGCACGCAGCATGCGTGCTTCCTGAGCGCGAATCGACTCTTTGACCCCGTTGATACCGCCCTGAGCCGGAACGTCAAGCACATGCAGGTACAGCCCGGCTGAAAGCCTGTCCACGCGCAGCACGACGGTCCCTGGCACCAGTGACGTCATTGCCGACTGAATCGTCAGGTGTACCGGGTTCGATGATCGCAGATCGACTCGCACGATCGCATTGTCCACGCGCTTATTGAGCAGCACGACTTTTGACACCTGCAGCCCGGCCACGATGACATCGCGCGTGAAGGTCAGCAGCACCCACAGCACGTACAGCGGACGGATATGCCACAGGCGAGTGATGTGCGGCAGTGGGAACGCCACCTGGACGGCGAGGGCGACCAGCACACCTGAAATAATCGTCAACCAGTCAAAATGTCCAAAGATCAGGCACCATATGATCGTCAGCCACAGCGTCATCGCGATGGAGAGGCGCTTACCCAGAGGGGTGTGGCGTCGTGACACGTGCGGTTCCGGCCCGGCCGGGTTCGACGAGGTTAGTGAGACTGTCATGATCGCCTCCCATCCTGCGATGTACCACCCTGCCCACGCGTTTCGCCACTTTGGTTACCGGCATCTGACTGGCCGCTTTGACCCGATTGTGCATCGCGCCCGGACTGGGCCGAATCCGACTGAGAATCGTGATCCGACTGAGGCGCGTCGCCCTCGCCCTCACTTTGCTGATCTTCAATGGGTGAAGCCGTGGGGTCAGGTGAGGGAACGACCGGCGTGGTGCCGCCCGATTCCGTATCTGACGTGCCGCTACCGCGCCCGTCTCCTCCCAGAACGGCGTTGATGTAGGGCGTGCGTGCCAGCTGGTCGCGCGCGCCTTCTTCCACATAATTCCAGATCGGTCCGGACAGTGCGGCCATCGCGATTTGCACGCCGACAAGGACGGCCACGGTTGCCGACATCAGTCGTGAGGTTCCTCCAGACTTCGCTTCCGCTTCAGTCAGCGCGGATCGAGCCACTTCCTGAGAGTGCTGGAGGGAGCTGCGCATAGTGCGCTGGGCTCGGTCAAACTGGCGTGACAGGCGCGACGAGCTATTCGATGACATACCCGGAATGGGCAGAGAGGAAGCCAATGCGAGCGGCGCATCATCTTCTGTTTGCCAAAACGCCTGGTGCCACCATTTGATGACGACGTACAGCGTGAGGAACGAGGTGATGATGCCGCCTGCCAGCAGTGCCCATGCGCTGAACGTGCCCGCTTCGACAGATGCCTGCGCCAGGGCGAACTTCCCGATGAAACCGGTCAGGGGCGGAACACCCACCAGGTTGACACCGGCGATGAAGAACATGATCGACACGATGGGGGCGCTCCTGGCAAAACCGGACAGTTTGGCCAGCGATGTCGTTCCCGCTCGTCGTTCGATAAGACCAGCAATCAGGAACAGTGCCGTTTGCACCAGAATGTGGTGGGCTGCGTAGTAAATGACTGCCGCGACACCCACGCGCGAGGAGATCGCCAGGCCCCACATCATGAAGCCGATGTGCGAGACCAGCGTGAAGGACAGCAGACGTTTAATGTCATCCTGGGCAACAGCCCCCAGAATGCCGCCGATCATGGTCGCAATGCCGACGACTGTCAGTATCGGGGCGAAGCGATCACCGGGGAAAAGCAGGACTTCAAGCCTGATCAGCGCGTACACGCCTACCTTCGTCATCAAGCCGGCGAACACTGCCGTCACGGGCGCCGGTGCCGTCGGGTAGGAGTCAGGAAGCCAGGCCTGCAGTGGGAACAACGCTGCCTTGATGCCGAAGGCCACCAGCAGCAGCATGTGGATCATCGTGGCCACGTTCTGGTCAATCTCCGGTAGGCGCAGCGCCAGTTGCGCCATGTTGACCGTGCCGGTGGCAGCGTAGGTCAATGCGATGCCGGCCAGGAAAATCGACGATGACAGCAGGGAGACGACCACGTACACAGCGCCCGCACGCACTCGCCCTCGCGTGCCGCCCAACATGATCAGGACGAACGAGGCGGCCAGCAGGATCTCAAAACCCACGAACAGGTTGAACAGGTCACCGGTCAAAAATGCGTTGGCCACGCCTGCTGACAGAATCAGGAATGTCGGGAAGTAGATGGCGATCGGCATGTTCGGCTCGTCATCAGCCAGATTCTGAGCCAGGGAATAGACCAGAACGGCCAGCGTCACGATCTGAGAGACCACCAGGAACGCGCCGGAAACCCGGTCAACGACCAGCGTGATGCCGATGGGAGCGGCCCACGATCCCACGTCGAGGACGACGCGACCGGTGTGCGCCGCACCTGCCAGGACGACCGATGAAACGGTGGTCAGTGACAATGCGACCAAGGCGATGAGCTGTTGAATCTTCGGGTGCCGTGACAGCGCCAGCGCCAGTCCTGCGCTCAGCAATGGCAGTGCCACGGGAATGGGAACGAGCCAGTCCAGGGAGGTCATGGTCGGGCCTCCTTAGCGTCGTCAGCGTCATCAACGCCGTCAGCGTCGTCAGTGCCGTCCGCGTCATCCTCGTCAGATTGGGAATCCTCATCGTAGTTAATGTCTTCGTCCTCATCACCGGAGGAGGCCACATCCTGAGCCTCGGTAATTTCAGCTTCGGTGCGGCGCGCCAGCAGGCGGTCTTCCACATCATCGACCACTTCATCGTGTCCGAGCAGTCGCCAGGAGCGGTACGCCAGTGCCAGGCCGAAAGCGGTGGTGCCCAACGAGAGCACGATGGAGGTGAGGATCATTGCCTGCGGCAGTGGATCAGCCATTGCCGTCGGGTCTTCACTGCCCAGCAGGGGTGGGCGTCCGGCTGCTCCACCGCCGGACAAAATCAAGACATTCACGCCGTGTGTGATCAGGCTCAGGCCGATGAAGATACGTGACAGGGTGCGCTCAAGCAGCAAGTACACGCCCGTGGCCACCAGAACTCCGGCGATCACCAGCATCGTCAGGGAAGCAACGCTCATCAGTGTTTCCTCCCTGTCTTTTGCTGTGAAATCGGGGTCGGAGCCTGCTGATCGATTTCAGCACCGGCCGAGGCCACCAGGTCCAGCACTAGGCCGACCACCAGGATGTACACGCCGACATCCAGGATCATGGCGGTGGTGAAATGAATGTCGCCCAGCACGCCGACGTCAATGGTCAACGGCGTGGATTGGAGCACCGAGTTGCCATACAGCAATGGCATCAGCGCACCGCCGGCAGCCACGAACAGGCCCGTGCCCAGGACGCGGCCCGCTGGAATCGGGATCGCTTCAGCCAACTCATAACGCCCACCTGCCAGGTAGCGCAGGACAAAAGCCAGGCCTGCGACCACACCGCCAGAGAAGCCACCACCCGGATTATTGTGACCGATCAGCAGCAGCCACAACGACACGACAATCATGGTCGGGAACAGCAGGCGGGTCACTACTTCCAGAACAGTTGAGCGATCCTGGGAACGCAGGGCGGTTGCTGCAGGCAGGAAAGAGGTGGACTCCCTCGTCAAGTCACGCGGGGCACGCTCCACCCGTCCGACACGTGAGGACACGTAGATCAGCGAGGCGACACCTGTTGCCGTGACCAGCAGGACTGACAGCTCACCAACCGTGTCCCAAGCGCGGATATCCACCAGGATCACGTTGACGATGTTCTCGCCGTAGCCGAATTCGGAGGCCTCGTTAGGCATCAGCTCCGACACTGCGGAGTGGACGCGCGCAGACGAGGCATACAGCCCAACAAACACAGTGCCGATCCCCATGAGCAGGGCGACGATGAAACGCCACCAGCGTGAACGTACCAGCGGCCTGTCGGAGAAGAAGCGTGGGAGGCGGCGCAGCACGAGCACGAAAATCACCATCGACACCGATTCAACAACGATCTGCGTCAATGCCAGGTCAGGTGCGCCCTGCGATGCATACAGCACCGCCACACCCAGGCCCACACCACCAAGCGCGAAGACGGCACGCATGCGCCGCCTGGAGCGGGCGGTGAGCAGAGCACAGATGATGATGACAATACCGATGCCGACCTGCAGTATGGAGTCCCACGGACGGATGACGTAGGTGCTGGGTCGGAAGATCAACACCGCAGAGCCCACCCCGATCAACATTGTCACGACGATTGTCGACAGGTCCCAGGGCAGCGAACCGCGCTGGATAAGTCGCGTGACGCGTGTTGCGATGATTTCCAGTTCACGCACCGACCAGGAGTAGATGTAAATGGCGGACAGCGGGGAGCGTGGCTTGGGTGAGATCAGCCCACTCGAATATCCAAACGCTGCCAGCAGCGCGCCACCTGCGAAAATGGCGAGTGTGATCAGTGCCGGTTCCCAGCCCGACCACCAGGCCACGTGTACCGAGCCGTCCAGGTCATACGCCCCGTGTAGTCTGAGCACGTCTTCCAGCCCGGTCGGCGCCAGCCCGATCAGTGCGCCGAGGGAAAGCAGGCAAATCGGGATCAGCATCAACAACGGGACGGGTTTGACGCGCACCAGCTGACCGTTCGCATCGACCTCAGGGGCTGATTTCTGGGTCACAGCAGCTGATCCTTCGGTGTTTTTCTTCTGCTCGGTCGGGGTCAGTGTGCGCGTCCCGAATGCGCCCCACCATGCGCGCCATGAGTATGCGACAGTCAGCATCGATCCGATTGCGATCACGGCAAGAACAATGAGGTCAAATAGGGTTGGCCCCGAGTATGCGGCCTGCGCCCCCGTCCACGGCGCTGCAGAGCCTCTCAAAAGGGTGGAGATCATGGATTCTTTGCCGACATACCCCACTGTGATGGGAACACCCGCCATTGACAGGCATGCCAGCGCGGCAGCTACGGCAAGCACGGGAAGGCGTCGCGCCAGACCGGTCAGACGGCGAAGATCGCGCGTGCCGGTCGAGGATTCAACCGCACCGACTGTCAGGAACAGCGTGGATTTGAAGCACGAGTGTGCGATCAGCATGATCAGTCCCGCCACCATTGCGCCGTGACTGCCGAACCCGACTGTCGCTGTGATCAGCCCCAGTTGCGAGACGGTGCCGAATGCCAATACGAGTTTGAGGTCTGTTTGACGCAGTGCGCGCCACCCGCCCAGAACCATCGTGATCAGTCCAATAGTCACGATCAGCGGGGACCATAAAGCGATCTGGGTTGCGCCGGGTGTCAGGCGGGCAACCAGGTACACACCTGCTTTGACCATTGCCGCCGCGTGCAGGTATGCGGACACAGGTGTGGGTGCAGCCATCGCGCCGGGTAGCCAGAAGTGAGCAGGGAAGAGCGCGCTCTTTGTGGATGCGCCGAGCAGGACGAGGACAGCCGCGGTCGCCACAAGCGGCGATCCGGCATCCATCGTGCCGTCGGCCAGGTTCGCGGCCAGCTCGGACAGGCGGAAGGAGCCACCGGGAGCCAGGCCCCACATGACGAAGCCTGCGAACATGGCCAGTGAGCCTGATGTGGTGATCAGCAGTGCCTGCCGGGCTGCAGCTCGTGCGGGCCGGCGGTCAAAGTGGTGTCCGATCAGCAGGAATGACAAAAGCGATGTGGCTTCCCAGAAGGTGTATAGGCCCATCGTGTGATCAACGGTGACCACGCCGAGCATGGCTCCGGCAAAGCCGACAAAGACTGCTGCGAATCGCCCGCTTCCAACCGCTGAGTGCCCAAAATACCGTGACGAGTACAGCAGGACGAGGGCGCCCACGCCCCCCACGATCATCGTCATCAGCCACGACAGCATGTCCATGCGGAACCAGATGTCCAGATCCAGTCCCGGAACCCACATCACGTGTTCAGCTGGAATCGTGTCAGCATTGCCCGACAACACCTGGGAGGTATGGACCAGTGCCCACACGAATGCTGATCCTGGCACCAGGGCCAACAACATGAACGCAGTGCGATGCAATCGCCCGACAAGCCACGGCGCTACAATTGCCGCGCATATATGCGCGGCAAGCAGCGTAATCATTCAGGACCTCCGCAGCGGTCGTCGTTCTCAGCGGGCAGATGGGCGCCGTGCGCGGGGCAAGCACACAGGTACGTCCCGCATTTACGAACGGTCACTTCTAGGATAATGCACCTGCTGATAATCTGCGTGCCCTGTCCAAAAGGCCTCAGCCACGGGCAGAGCTGATCGGTCGCATGCGCGAGGGGCTCTGCGTGAGAGGATAATGAGACACATCAGGATCAACAGACCGATCATTCCAGGAGGAAAAAACTCACATGGCCTCTCCCGTCATCGTCACGGTTTCATGGGTTTTCGCCTGGCTGGTCACTCTGATTGCCCTGGTGTCGCTAGGCCGAGGCATCGCCCATCTGGTTCGCCAGTTCTCACAGGGCCAGCCGGATCACACGAGGATGCGTCCTGTCGGGAAACGCCTGTGGACGATGCTCTCCACGATCATCACGCACCGCGAGTTCACACACAAACCAATCGTGAAAGTCGCGCACTGGTTTGTCATGGTCTCCTTCCCCCTGCTTTTCCTGACCTTGATCAGTGGCTATGCGCATCTGCGCAACCCTCGCTGGTCGCTGCCGCTGATCGGCACGTGGGCGCCGTGGCAATGGCTCGTCGATATTTTTGCATGGGCCGGGTTGCTGGCGATCATCGTGTTGATGGTGATCCGTTACCGGAGCGAACACCGCCCCAAGCCGCTTCCGGCCGACACACCATTGCGTAAGCGCACGTCCCGTTTCTTCGGTTCGACCCGCTGGCAGGCCCTTTTCGTTGAATGGGTCATTGTCATCGTGTGCGGGTGCGTGGTGGTGTTGCGCGGATTGGAGGCCGCCCTCGTCGTTGCTGATGGAGGCGATGCGTCGTGGTGGCACTATCCGCTGACCGGTTGGATTGGATCGTTGGCGTCCTCGGCGGCTCCTTCCACGCTCGCCACGGCAATTGTGCTGGTCAGTCTGCTGAAGATTCTTGTGTCGATGCTGTGGATGATCGTGATCGGCGTGCAGACGTCAATGGGTGTGGCATGGCACCGCTTCCTCGCCATCATCAACCTGTATGCGCGGCGCAACGCCGACGGCGCGAAGTCACTGGGGCCGGCAGCACCGATGCTCGTTGATGGCGAGCCGCTCACTGACCTGGACCGCCTCGACGACCTGCCTGATGACGTGCCGCTCGGCGTGGGAACCGCGCTGGACCTGACGTGGAAGCAGCGTCTGGACCTGTATTCGTGTACCGAATGCGGCCGCTGCCAGGAATTGTGTCCGGCGTGGAACACGGAAAAACCGCTGTCGCCTAAGCTGCTCGTCCTGGCGTTGCGCGACCATGTGGAATCTGTTTCCCGCGTGGAACTGACCGACATGGACGTGCCTGAGGAGATTGATCCGGGCGAAGACAAGACCCTGATCGAAAAGGGCGTCCTTCCCTCCCCGCACACCAGCGACGTCCTGCATGCCTTGTCGTCCTCCGGTGCGACCGGTCCGCTTGGGGTGCGCGACACCGACGGGCCGCTCGTTCCCGACGTCATTGACGAGGGTGTCCTGTGGGACTGCACGATGTGTGGTGCGTGTGTGGATCAATGCCCGGTCGATATTGAACACGTTGACGACATCTTGAATCTGCGACGCCACCGGGTGTTGATGGAGTCAGCATTCCCACGCGACCTGGCGCGTCCGTTCCGCGGGATGGAAATGAAGGGGAATCCGTATAACCAGTCGGCTCGCAAGCGCATGGAGTGGGCGAAGAACCTGGACTTCGACGTGCCGGTGATTGGAGAGGATATTGACTCTGCCGATGACGTGGAGTACGTGCTGTGGGTCGGATGCGCGGGTGCGTACGATGATCGTGCGAAAAAGACCACTGCCGCGCTGGCGGAATTGCTGCACACCGCTGGCGTGACGTTCGGGGTGCTTGGATCGGCTGAGTCGTGTACTGGGGATCCGGCGCGCCGTGCGGGCAATGAAATCTTGTTCCAGATGCTGGCGAGCGCCGCCATTGACACGTTGAACGAGGCTCACGCGAGGAAGATTGTGGTGACGTGCGCTCACTGCTTCAACACGATTGCCGGAGAGTTCCCGCAGCTGGGCGGTACTTTCGAAGTGATCCACCATACGCAGTTGCTGAACCGTCTGGTGCGCGAGAACAGGCTCACTCCCCTGCCGCCCGCACCCGGCGAGCAGCATCAGACGATTACGTATCACGATCCATGCTTCCTGGGCAGGCACAACCGTATCTTTGAGGCGCCGCGCGATCTGCTGGGATCACTGCCGAGTGTGGACATGGTGGAGATGCCGCGCAATCGCGAGCGCGCACTGTGCTGTGGTGCAGGTGGCGCGCGGGCGTGGATGGAGGAAACACGTGGCACGCGCATTGCGGATAACCGCATGGATGAGGCGCGTGAAACCGGAGCACACGTCGTGGCAACTGCGTGCCCCTACTGCTCGCAGATGCTGGGATCGGCGCACGGTGAGAATATGCCTGAAGTCAAGGACGTTGCCGTGTTGCTGCTCGAGGGCGTCCACCGCCACCGCGATGCAGCCGGAGACGACGGCACCATCACCTAGCACCAGTGGAACAGGTCTGCAGATGTGTTAGTCGCCCTGGTCGCTCATGGCGACCAGGAAGTCATCCTCGTCAACCACGAAGCCACCCACTGCGGAGACGATCAATCCGGCGGCGCGCTCAATGTCGCGTGCCGAGCGTGCCCGCTCAAGCCTGGCTGTCCGGGTGAGCATATTCGTCGGCGCATGCACTTTCAGATCCGCATGGTTCAACCAGTGCAGCCTGTAGCAGATCACCGACTGTGATTCCCATATTTCCCAGCGCAGGACTCGAGGAATGTCGCGCGTGACGGTGACTTCGCAGGAAAACTCAGACCGGTTACCAGCCGGCGCGACCAGGCAGTAACCGTCAAGCACCTGGTCGCGGGTTGCCGCCTCGGCTCGGTCGCGTTTGAGTCTCTGAGCGATGTCTTCTCTCAATGCCGGCGTTGAGCTCTGGATCGCGCGCGCAGCTTCAATTTCACGCTGTGTCAGGCGGCGCTGCTGCCTGACACCCAATTCCCGCGAGTCAACCACCGTTGGGAAATCCCTGTGCAGCAGCTCCATCAGTTCATCGGGGTCCAGCCAGCGCCTCGAATACAGGGTCAGCCCCACTGCCGAATCCGGGTCAGGCTGAATGACATCACCGGACGTGTCGGTCGCGATGCGCAGCGCACCACCCAGGCGTCGAGCCATGCGATACAGGACCAGCAAGACTTTGTACTCCAGTCCTATCGGCATGCCGTCTGGGAATGCGCGCGCCCACCTGTCACGCTCTTTCATGTCCTCATCTGGAGCTTTCCCACGTGACGCGGGACAATTCAGGATCCACGCACGCGTCAGGTCCGCGCCCGATCCAAGCTCGGCGCGAGTCGCCGCATCCACGCTCCACGGGCCATTGAGCCGCGCGGACTGGCACAGCGTCAAGTTTCCTGCCCCGGCCCATCCGGCGTCATCCCACACAGAAATTGCCAGCGCTTCGAGTTCTTCGGGGTCGACCTCCGGGCTGAGCAACAGCACATGGTGCTCACGCGCACTGTCCACGTCGAGTGGGTGCGGGTCCTCCAGGCGTGTCAGCGGCGCACTGATCGGTGCTCCCGAGTCATCGCGGGCCGCGCGGCCCCCCTCGTCAATGCGGAACGAATCCGTCAAAACGTTCAGGCCGCTCAGCGCCGTCAATGACGTGTCAGCCAGAAGGCTGGGTGCCTCGCGCTGCGCGGCCCGTTCACTTTCGGTCGCGTCGGCAGCCTCCCCCTGCTGCTCTGCACGCTTTTCAACACGGCGGTCCGCCTGGGCGAAGCGGTCATGAATTGAAATGCGCGTGGGTCGGCCAGGCGCAGTGTTGTGCGACGAGGGTGCCTCTGCGCCACTGCCAGGTGATGACGTGTCAGTCATCAGCCCCACGCTCGATTCTGGTGCGGGTAAAGCGCACATGCGTGCGGGACGGGGTCGGCCCGCGTTGGCCCTGATAGTGGGAGCCGGCCGCGGCTGAACCATACGGGTTCTTCGCGGGCGACGACAGATCAAAGAAACACAACTGTCCGACCTTCATGCCGGGGTGCAGCAGAATCGGCATCGTCGCCGTGTTCGACAGCTCCAGGGTCACATGGCCACAAAATCCGGGGTCAATGAACCCTGCAGTCGAGTGCGTCAGCAATCCGAGCCGGCCCAGCGACGACTTGCCTTCCAGGCGCGCGGCGATGTCATCAGCCAGGGTGACCTGCTCGTAGGTGGCTCCCAGCACAAACTCGCCGGGATGCAGCACGAAGGGGTCGTCCGGTCCCACATCAATCAGGTGCGTCAGGTCAGACTGGTCGGCCGCCGGGTCGATCACCGAATAGCGGTGGTTGTTGAACAGGCGGAAGAGCCGGTCGAGGCGCACGTCGATACTGGCGGGCTGAATCATCGAGCGGTCGAGCGGGTCGAGATTGATCCGCCCCGAATCCAGGCTGGCAGCAATGTCACGGTCACTCAGGAGCATGTGTTGATTGTCCCACGTCGGCGCCCCAGCTCCAACTGAACGACAACTTGCCCGTAGGCTGTAGTCATGTTTGACGCGGTAACGACCTGGTACAGGCACAATCGGCGTGACCTTCCGATGCGTTCTGACCATGTCAGCCCGTGGGCCACCCTGGTTTTTGAAGTGATGAGCCAGCAGACCCCGATACCGCGGGTCCAGCCGATCTGGGAGCGGTGGATGGAACGCTGGCCCACGCCTGTTGATCTGGCCCGTGCCAGGCGCTCCGATGTTCTGGTGGCGTGGGACCACCTGGGCTACCCGTCGCGAGCCCTGCGTCTGCATGCATGCGCTCAGGTGATCGCCAACCGCCCCGGTTCGCGTGTACCGGCCGATATGGATGCTTTGCTGGAACTGCCGGGAATCGGTCCCTACACCGCTTCAGCTGTCGCATCCTTCTCGTTCCACCAACGTGTCCCTGTATTGGACACCAACATTCGTCGGGTCCTCACCCGCGTTTTTGACGGCCGCCAGTTCGCCCGAAAATCGGCTCCTTCACGGGCCGAACGTGAGCGCGCATGGTCATTGCTTCCGGACGAGGGCGACGCTTGCGCCTTGTGGAACGTGGCCATCATGGAGCTTGGCGCACTGGTGTGTACGCAGCGCGCACCGCTGTGCGATCAATGCCCGATCAGTGAGCGGTGCCGATGGCTTGCTGACGGTCAGCCTGCCGATGCGGTCAAACCGCGCGGCCAGGCGTGGGCGGGAACCGACCGTCAGGCTCGTGGCCGCGTCATGGCGCTGCTGCGTGATGCTCACGCTTCTTCAGCGGAGCGCGTCGGCCGCGATGCAGTCATTGAAGCGGCCACCTTGCCCGGCGCTCCAGCAGACCAGGCAGTGCAAGTGGTGGATGCCCTCGTCAATGACGGGTTGATCGAAGTGGATCGACGCGGAACGTATGGCCTGCCTGACTAGAGCGCTGACCGCCCATTAGAGGGCCGCATAAAGCCCGCTCTTGCGGTCAGGACGGCCTGCGCAGAAGGCAGTCCCTTGGTAGTTGATTAGTAGCGAATCGCGTCGATCGGACGCACCCGGATGGCTGCCACTGCCGGAATAATGCCGCACAGAGCGCCAACTGCAGATGCGATCCCGACGCCGGCGGCGGCCGCGGAAGTGGGGAACGCCGGTCGGTCCTGCAATATGATGTCCATTGACTCGAGCGGAATGAACTGCAGGATCACGATCGCAATGCCTACCCCGATTATGCCTGCAACAAAGGTCGCGACCACTGATTCCATGAACACGGCGAAGAAAACTCTGCCGGCCGAGGCACCCATTGCGCGTCGGATGCCGATTTCCCGGATACGTTGACGCACCGTCACGATCGCCACGTTCAGCAAGCCCAATGCGCCCAGGGAGATGACGATCGCGCCGATGATCATGACTATCAGGCGCAGCGTCTGAGTCTGATCCTGCACACTTTCGAACTGCTCGCCGCCACTCACATCCACGCGCCAGCCCTGACCCAGAATCGCACTCAGAGCCGCGGGCAGCTCGGTGCGTGCCTGGTCGACCTGATCTTCACCGCTCCACACCAGCATCGTCGGAAAACCTCCGATGCCTCCTGCCATTGTCGGGTCGGCCGTGTCCTGTGGTTTGGTCAGCTGCCAGGCGTCGTAGTGCATGTAGATGATGGGCTGATCCCAGGCGGATTTTGCCCTGACCACTCCGACTACACGCAGCTGCTGTGTCTGCTTGCCGGTCACGTTCAGCACAATCGGGTCAGCAATGTTGGGCTTGCCCAGGTATTCCCACAAAATACTGTTGATAACAACAGGGCTGACCCGCTGGTTGATGTCACTGTCCTGCAGCCAGCGTCCCTGCACCGGCTTCAGGCGGAACAGCACCTGATAATTCGGATCCACCGCCTGCAGTGCCAATCCTCCAAATCCGTATTTAGGCTCCACAACCGGAACCCCGCGGAACGACCCGGTTTGCTGGGCTCGATCGACTTCTTCGATCTGAATGGAGGAATCTTCCAGTCGTGACCAGTACGGAATTGAGAAGCGGTCCGCCAGCGTTTTCATGGCGGTAGACACCGGGTCGGCCACGATACCGGTCGCCTGAGCGGACCAGCCCATCTGGTCCTGGTCTTCCGGCTCAGTTGAATCCGGTACCGCGTCTTCGGCATACGCCACGGCGCCACCGCTTCCCACGACCATGCCGCCACCAGGTGGCGCGCCCGCAGTGTCGCCACCGCCGTCTCCGGTTTTTTGCGGCATGAGCCGCAGCGTAATATCCCGGCCGTCGAACGCTTCATTCATTTCCTTGTCCGCCTGTCCGACGATGTCACCCAACGCAATTACCGTTGACATGGCGGCAACAGCTGCCACGACACCCACCAGGGAGAGGATCACGCGCGCTTTCTGCACGCGCACCTCACCCCACGCCTCGACGAGCGCGCCCACAATCTGGCTCAGGATCCTCATGGCGTCACCTCATTTCCAAGGGGTTCCCCGTCCTCCGTGACGGTCACTTCCTCAATGGTGGCTGTGTCTGTTTCTTCGTCGCACAGTTCAGGCGCAGCCGAAGCCTCACCCTCGTTGCTCATTGGCATGTTCGAGGGCGACTGGGGTATTTGACCGCGCTCAGCATCCTGCGACATGACGGGCACCCCGTCTGAAACGGCGGCAACGGTGTGCTCAGACAAATCGTCAACATTGTGCAGGATGCCGTCGTAGAGGGAATACGCGCGGCTCGCTCGCGCCGCCACATTCATGTCGTGCGTAATGACGATCAGGGCGGCATTGTTTTCCGCAGCCACGTCTTCGAGCAGTTCCATAATGATGCGGCCGGTGTGCGGGTCCAGTGCGCCCGTCGGCTCGTCGGCCAGAATGACGCGCGGCGTGCGCACCAAAGCGCGCGCAATGGCGATACGTTGCTGCTCACCGCCCGACATCTGCGTGGGATAGGAGTCAAGGCGGTCGCCCAAGCCAACCCGCTCGAGCATGTCAGCCGCCAGGTTGCGACGGTTCCAGAACTGGCGGCCTGCCGCATACAGCAACGGGACTTCCACGTTCTGCAGCGCTGTTCGAGCATTGAAAATGTTGAACTGCTGAAAGACAAAGCCGAAGGACGATCCTCGAAGTGCTGATCGTTTCCCCTCGCCCAGGCCCGATGTATCAACACCGTCGATGCTGTAGGTCCCACTGGTCGGCTTGTCCAACAGTCCAATAATGTTGAGCAGCGTGGATTTGCCGGTTCCTGATCGCCCCACGATGGAGACGTGGTCGCCAGGCTCCACAGTCAGATTGACACCCCTGAGGATGTGGAGATCATCCCCATCGGGCAGCGTGACTGTCCGTGTGACGTCATGAATGTCGAGCAGTGCCACGTCAGCACCCTTCACCTGTCATCGGGTCACACATGTCCTGTTCCTGCTGCTGGCCTGGGATGAATTCGAGAACTTCCTGATCCTCGGTCAGGCCCTCGACGATCTGCACGCGTTTGCCGTCAGTGATTCCCAGCTTGACTTCCACCTTCGTCGGGTTCGCCGGATCATCTGTCGGCATGTAGACGTAGCCGTTCTGGAAGCGTCCCTCAACTGCGGTTGCCGGCAGCGTCATCACGTCAGCTGCTTCACCGGCAACCACATCCATCGTCACCTGCAGGCCGGCAAACACCTTCTGGTCACCGGGAATGGTGCACGTGGCGCGAATGCCTGACTGAGTTGAACCTGAATTGCCATCCATCTTGGGGACAGACCCGGAATCCTGTCCCGATGCCTTGGGCGTATCGATACGAAGCCCCGTGCATTCGAACGGTGCCGGACCGTTCTTGATCGTGATCGTCGCCTTTTCAGGTGTTTGCTGCATCCGGTACATCTGGTCGGGTGTGAGGCTCGCGCTGGCAACAAAGGTAGGCGGCTGAATGGAGCCGATCGGATCCCCCACGTTGAACTGCTGTTCAACCAGCGCATTCAAGGCGAGCGCACCGTCTGCCGGCGCATAGACCACTTCGCTCTTCCAATACTTTTCACCCGGGATGACGGTCGGATTGCCTTCTTCATCGACGCCCTGCTGGTCTTCACCCGTTTCTTCGCGTTGAATCAGCAGAATCGGATCGCCTTTGGCAACGTTTTGGCCATCTTGCACGTATACCTCAGTCACTTCGCCCATCATGGTGGCTTTCACCGGCGTGGCAGCGACCGGTTCGATCGTGCCTTCCAGCGACAGCGTGTTCGTGATCGTGCCCTTTTCGGGCAGAACTGTCATCTGCCCGTATTGCGCGCCAGGATCCAGCGCGTCACCCTCGGGCTTGTTGGCCGAGGGGAAGAATGCGAACTTCACGAATGCGACGGCGATTACCACCCACGCCAGGACTTTGATGATTGAAAGCACCAACGCGCCTTTGGACCGGCCTGCCATATATCCTCCTTGAGACTTGGCACGTCAGCCCCGGCTCAAGATCCCCGTGGCGTTGGTGCGCATTATGACGAAACTGAGTGTAGAACGCGCGGAGGATCACCCTCGAACATTCTGCGACCCCCCGCCCAAAATCAGGGTTTTTTCAGGGACGGCTCAGGGATGAGGTGACGCCACGGTCACACACAGCGTCCGTGAGCGGTCGCGCCCGGCGACCTCGTACCCACCTGCACCCGCGCGCACCCGTCGCGGAAAATTCGTCAACTTTTTATTTTCAACTTGCCGTGCCGAGGGCGCCCGGCAGTGTAGTCTGAAACGAAGCGGCATTGAGTTCCCACTCATTCCACGGTGGGGGCTTGCCGGAGACGCCCTCGAACATGCGACAACTGGATACAAGACCTCCTGTGCTAGGAAGTCGTCAGGAATGGGCCTGAGTGATTTCAACGATGAGGTGACTATGACTAATCAGCAGAAAGTGAAGGCGGCGGTTTATCTTCACGCTGTCTTGCGAAATATTGAGCAGCTGTGCGAGCTCGACTCGCGCGCACGCTCCATCGTGGCGAACTCTGATACGAGTGTCGATTTCCACATCCCCGGTATTCAACCACTGACTTTGATCTTCGACCACGGATCCTGCACCGCAACGACCAAGCCGAAAACAAAGCCGACAATTTCGCTGGTGTTTGCATCATCCAAGCACTTCAACGGCATGATTGACGGGAAAGCGAACCCGATCCCCATCAAGGGCTTCACTCATATCAAGTTCCTGACGGACGAGTTCATGCAGATCACCGATCGGCTCACGGAGTTCCTGCGCCCCACACCCGAAGCTCTCAAGGACCCGGAATTCTCACGAATTTCAACGATCCTGACGGCCAACGTCGCCTTCTCAGCGCTCGGCCCGATCGCCCGATACGACGATCACGGTAAGAAGAACGCGGGGCGCATCCCCGATGGCAACATTCTGGTCCACGTTGAGGACGGCCCCGAACTGACGATCCATGCCGAGGGTGGCGCGCTGAGCTTGAGCCAGGGTCGGATCCGCCCCATCAGCGCACTGATGTCGTTCGATTCGATTGAGACAGCTCAGGGCATTTTGAGCGGTGAGCTCGACTCATTTGCGTGCCTGGGGAAGAGTCGCCTGAAGATTCGAGGGCGAATCGCCATGATCGACAATCTCAACAAGCTGCTGGGCCAAGTCCAGACATATCTGGCGTAGGAGGAGCACCCGATGAACACATATGAATACCCCAAGAGCCACGAGCTGTTCGACCGCGCCACAAAGGTGATTCCCGCCGGCATCTACGGACACCTCGGTCCTTCCGAAGGTTGCTTCATTCCGATCGAGGACTACCCGTTCTACGCTGATCATGCCCAGGATTCCTACATCTGGGACGTGGACGGGAACCGCTTCATTGACTACATGTGTGCGTACGGCCCCAACGTACTGGGCTACAACCATCCAAAAGTCAACGAAGCCTTCATCAAGCAGCTTGAGCAGGGCAATTGCACAACGCTTCCGACCACCCGCATGATCGAACTTGCTGAACTGCTGGTCGATGAGGTCGCCAGCGCCGACTGGGCGTTCTTCGCCAAGAACGGTGGCGACGTGACGAATATGGCGGTCCTGACCGCGCGCGCCGCAACCGGGCGTGACAAGATCATCCGCTTCTTCGGTGGCTACCACGGCGTGGCGCAGTGGATGCAGTACGTTGGGTACGCCGGCATCACCGACGCTGACCTCGCCAACGTCATTGACCTGCCGTTCAACGATATCGACGCCCTCGAAAAGACGATCGCGAAGTATCCGAACCAGATCGCCGGCATCATTTCCACGCCGTACTATCACCCTACGTTCGTGGACAATGAGCTTCCGGCACCGGGATACTGGCAGAAAGTTCGCGAGCTGTGCGACAAGCACGGCATCGTGCTGATTATCGACGACGTGCGATGCGGTTTCCGCCTGGATGAGCGAGGCAGTGACTATCACTACGGTTTCAAGGCTGATCTGATTTGCTTCTGCAAGGCTCTGGCCAACGGGTTCAACATTTCCGCGCTGTGTGGATCTGACGAGCTTAAAGCCGCAGCTTCCTCCGTGTTCTACACAGGCAGCTACTGGTTGTCGGCAGCACCGATGGCTGCTGCGATCGAATGCCTGACAATCATGAAGGAAATCGACGGTGCCACGGTCATGAAAGATAAAGGTCGCAAGTTGACCGAAGGCTTAAAGAAGGTCGCTGAGGAAGAAGGCTACAAACTGGTCGTGACCGGTGAGCCGTCCATGTGGTTCATGCGCCTGGATAATGACCCATCGTCAATGCTGCACCAGGCGTTCGTCGGCAACTGCGTCAAACGCGGAGTCTTCTTCACCAACCACCACAACCACTTCATCAACTGCTCACTGACCGATGAGGACATTGAGTTCACGTGGGACGTTGCAAGAGAAGCATTCAAGGAACTGCATACCCAGGAAGATGAGTTGATCCTGTAGGCAAGCCCATCGGCGCGGACAGGCGCGGCCCGCCTGGCCATGCAGCCAGCACCCGCCCACCTGTCCGCACCGGCGGCCTGTCTTCAGAAACACCTGATCTTCACCCGTTTACCTGCACGTCTGAGGCAGGCGTGCAGACTGACAGCACATATGAGAAAAGTAGTAAAGGAGCTACGATGCCCGTATCACTAGACGAGCTCAAGCGACTCGAGGATAAAGCAAATTTCCTGCGTCACGATATCGTCGATACCGTTTACCACGCGCACTCCGGCCACCTCGGCGGCGCACTCTCCATGATCGATGCAGTCACAGTGTTGTATTACCACGTGATGAACATTGATCCGAAGAATGCCAAGTGGGAGGATCGTGACCGTTTCGTCATGTCGAAGGGGCACGCAGGAATCGGATTCGTCACGGTTCTGGCCGACCTGGGATTCGTTGACCACGACGAGCTGAAGACCTTCAACCTGACAGGATCAAAACTCGGCATCCACCTGGACTGCAACAAGGTCAACGGCCTGGATGCCTCCACCGGATCGCTCGGCCACGGCCTGTCGATCGCGCTGGGTATGGGTCTGGCGGCAACGCAGCTCAAGAAAGATTTCATGACCTACTGCATGCTCGGTGACGGCGAATGCAACGAGGGGTCGATCTGGGAAGCCGCAATGGCGATCGCCAACTACAACGCGCACAACGTTGTCGTGATGGTGGACCGCAACAAGGCCATGATTGACGGCCCGACCGAGGACGTCATGAAGCTCGAGCCCTTTGCCGACAAGTGGACAGCCTTCGGTTTCAACACACTGAGCATTGATGGTCACGATCACGCAGCCATCATCGACGCCCTCGAAACGGCGAAGAACACAACAGACAAGCCCACCTGCATCGTGCTGAACACGGTGAAAGGCCAGGGTGTTGATTTCGCTGCCGGTGACTACAAGTGGCACTACGGCGCAATCAACGACGAGCTGCGCGATCAGGCGTTCGCCAGCCTCGACAAGTATCACGCCGAACGTCTAGCCAAGTTGGAGGAGAAGTAAGATGGCAGGCCTTGTTTACACCAGTATTGACACCACGAAACTGTCAACCGCTGAAGTTTACGGCGCGATGCTGTCCAAACTTGGCGAAGACGATCCCAGGATTGTTGTTCTGACCGCTGATCTGGCCAAATCCACCAAGATCGGCACGTTCATGGAATCATTCCCAGATCGCTTCTACAACCTGGGCATCGCTGAGCAGAACATGTACGGCGTGGCGGCCGGCATGGCGAGCTGCGGACTGATTCCGTTCACATCCTCGTTCGCGATCTTCAACTCGTGCCGCGCCCTTGACCAGGTGCACACCGATATCTGCTATCAGAACCTCAACGTCAAGATGATTGGCTCCCACGCGGGCACCTCGTTCGGCCAGGCCGGTTCCACGCACCACTCGATCGAGGACATCGCGATCATGAGGTCGCTGGCGAACCTGACCGTGCTGGTACCTGCTGACGGTATGGAGACTGCGAACGCAGTCAAGGCCGCTTACGAGATGGAAGGCCCGGTCTACATCCGCATCAACCGCGGATTCGACCAGATCGTGTACCGCGAGGCAGACTACGGCTACGAGATCGGCAAGGCTGTTCAGCTTGCCGACGGCTCCGACGCGACGATCATTGCGTGTGGCTGCACAGTCTTCTCTGCGGTTCAAGCAGCCCGCGAACTGGCCGCTGACGGCGTGAAGGTGCGCGTGTTGGACATGCACACGATCAAGCCGCTGGACGAGGAAGCGGTACGCAAGGCCGTTCACGACACTCGACGCATCATCACCGTGGAAGATCACTCGATCATCGGCGGTCTGGGCGGCGCGGTCTCGGAAGTCATCGCATCTGCCGGTATGGGCTGCGCGTTCAAGCGTCTGGGAATTCCAGACCAGTTCTCCCCCATTGGCCTGCAGGAAGACCTGATGGCCTACCACGGTATCGATACTGCCGGCGTCGTCACGGCGGTCCATGAACTGCTCAAGATGGACTTCGAAGAAGACGACGACTGGGCGGATGAGATTTAGGGCGACACTCCATGGATAAAGAAGCTATTTACACTGCGAAGATCTTCCTGAACAGTGCGATCCCCTTGCTGAAAGTCATCATCGAGGAGACCTCGCTGCACAAGATGTTCGCCAAAAAGACCGGTATCGTCCAGTTTTCCTTCCCGCACGAGGGCGACAAGTGGGCCACTCACCTCGTTTTCGACGAGGGTGACATCTCGGTGAAGCTTGGACCCAGTGAAGACGAACCGACTGTGGAGTTGGCGTTCAACGATATCGATCACTTCAACGCCTTCTTCAAAGGCACGTCGATGAAGTTACCGCAGTTCCGTCACGTGCATCACCTGAACTGGGTTGTTCCCGTAGTCATGGGGTTGCTCAAGATGCAGAAACTGCTCAGCGCTTCGGAGCCGCCGGCTGATGAGGAAACCAAGGCACTGATGGTCAAGCTCATGTTCTACCTGCTGCCGTCGGGTATCAGCCAGCTCAATAAGGCTGGACACCCGGAGGTGGCGAAATGGGCGAAGATGTCACCTGACCGTGTCTACGCCCTGGTGGTAGATGGCCGCGATGATCTGGCTGGCTACATCCGTGTCAAGGCGGGCAAGACCCGTTCTGCGCGCGGCGCATACAAGCGGTCGCAGCCCTTCTTCACGATGCGCTTCACCGACCTGGATGCGGCGCTCGGCGTGTTGTTGCAGACAGCGGACATGTTGGCGTTGACTGCACAGAAGCGTCTGATCATGGAAGGTGCGCCGGAGTTCGGTGCTCAGATCGGTGATTTCATGATGCTGGTCGGGCAGTACGCCCAAAAGTAGCCGCACGCTCAGGCTCGGCTGAGCAGCTGCTCTGTCCAGTCGAGACGGGCCCGTCAATAAGCTGTAGCCCGGCCGGGCTGCTCCCAACGCCTGAGTTGCACGAGGTGCCGGTGTTCGGATCATTCCGAACGCCGGCACCACTGCGTTGAGACCGCTTATCTGTTCATGTGACGCGCACGAGGCTCCAGATCGAAGCCGTTTTATGCACGAAGCCCTAGATTCAAGCCCTCGTAGTGCACATTCCCCTAGAATTAAACCCTCGTAGTGCACATTCCCCTAGATTAACCGCGCTGCCCGCCGCCCGCGATCACACACACCCTCTCTGACCTGCAGGTTTGCAAATCGTCTCATGAGAACTCCGTTCTTTTCTAGGGGTATGTGCACGCAGGGCGCTTAGATCTAGGGGATTGTGCACGTGGGCCTCTTAAATCTAGGGGCATGTGCGCGCGGTGCCTTGAGATGTTGGCGGTCGTTCGCGCAGTGCGTTGAGATTCATGGGGGCGCGTGCGCGAGCCTCGAAAATCTGGGTGCTCGTGCAGGCACAGTCGCTTAGGCGAGGCCTTCGTGCGAGCCGACCCGGCATGATCTATTACGTGTTCGTCCACACTCATACATAGAAAGGGGCGGGTGTGCGGACGCTTCTGCGCCCGCACACCCGCCCGGCTGGAACCGTGAAGGTGGAATCCTCTTACGCTCCGACGATCTCCTCCGCGCTGGCACATTCCATGTCGAATGCCTCGGCAACGCCGGGGAAGGTGATCTTCCCGTCGAAGGTGTTCAGACCCTGACGCAGCGCCACATCATCGGCCAGAGCCTTCTTCCATCCCTTGTCCGCAATCGCATGGATATAGGGCAAGGTGGCGTTGGTCAGTGCCTGCGTCGAAGACACCGGGACAGTGCCCGGCATGTTCGTCACACAGTAGAACGTGGTGTCGTGCACCCTGAAGGTGGGCTCCTCATGAGTGGTGGGGTGTGAATCCTCGAAACAGCCACCCTGGTCAATGGCGATATCAACCAGAACAGATCCCGGCTGCATTGATGCAACCATCTCATTGGTCACTAGCTTGGGAGCTTTCGAACCTGGGATCAGAACCGAGCCGACCACCACGTCGGACTTCTTGATCAGGCGCGAAATTTCCAGCGGCGTGGAATAACGCGTGCACACGCGCCCTTCCCAGTGGTTCGTGATCCGGCGCAGCTTGTCGATATTGTTGTCGACAACCGTGACATCCGCGCCCAGTCCCACTGCGCCCGCAGCGGCGTTGATTCCGGCGGTGCCGCCACCGATGACCAGTACGTGTGCATCTTCCACGCCGGTCACTCCGCCCATCAGGACGCCTTTGCCCCCATGCGGCTTCTGAAGGAAATACGAGCCGACCTGGGGCGCCAACCGCCCAGCGATCTCTGACATCGGAATCAGCAGCGGCAAACGGCCGTCAGGCAAACGCACCGTCTCGTACGCAATGCCAACCGCTTTAGCTCCCAGCAGCGCATCCGTGCCGGGCTTGTCCGCAGCCAGGTGTAGATAGGTGAAAACGATCTGGCCTTCACGGATATGACCGTACTCAGATTCGATCGGTTCTTTGACTTTCACGATCATGTCGGACTGTGCCCACACCTCGTCGGCACCGTCAACGATGGTGGCGCCCACCGCGGCATAATCCTCATCGGAAATTGCAGATCCGACACCCGCGCCCGCCTGAACCAGGACTTCGTGGCCGCCGTGCACAAGTGCAGAGACGCCACTCGGGGTCATTGAAACTCGGAACTCGTTGTTCTTCGCTTCGGTTGGAATTCCTACGCGCATTGAAACCTCCCTTGTGTGTTAACCCAGTATCTTTTTGAGGAATGAGAAGGACTTGGAATCATAGGGGTGGTGCCGCACCGGAATGTCGAAGCACCAGCTCTTATGCAGCACCGTTCGCTCGTGGCTCAGGGTTTTGAAGCCCGAGGCCCCGTGGTAGTTGCCCATGCCGGAGTTCCCGACGCCGCCAAAGGGCGCTTTTGTTGAGGACATGTGCAGCAACGTGTCATTGATGCACACGCCGCCGCTGGATATCGCCTCGACAACGCGCTGAGCAAAGCGCTTCTTCCTGGTGAAGATATACAGCGCCAAAGGCTTGTCGCGATCCTGGTAGTCCGTCAGCA